>SMWC01000119.1 GCA_004357505.1 Gammaproteobacteria bacterium
ATGAAAACGATACTACTGATACTAGTATCAACCACTTCACAAACTGCCTGGGCCGAGAAGGCGTACTTTGCAGGTGGTTGTTTCTGGTGTATGGAATCGGATTTTGAGGGACTGCCGGGTATAGAGGATGTGGTCTCCGGTTTTACGGGTGGGACGCTGAAGAATCCCACCTATAACGGTAATCACCAGGGCCATTATGAAGCCATTGAAATCACTTACGATCCGAAGATCATCAGTTACCAGGGCCTGCTGGATCATTACTGGGTGAATATAGATCCGTTTGATGCCGCCGGGCAGTTCTGTGATAAGGGACACAGCTATCTTTCAGCGATATTTGTGTCAACATCGGAGGAGCGCCGCCTTGCAGAGCAATCGAGACAGAAAGTCGTTGAACTATTTTCGCAACAGAAGGTAGTAACGCCGGTTCTTGATGCCAGCACGTTTTTCCCCATTACTGGCGATGAAAGTTATCACCAGGATTACTATAAGAAGAGCCCTCTAAGGTATAACTTGTATCGCTATGGTTGTGGCCGTGATGCGCGATTAAGGGAAATCTGGGGGGACCAGGTAACGCATTAGGGCCGCGCAACCCAGGCTCTTTCGACCAGCGGCCATTCAGATTTCATGTCATCAATCTCGCCCGCGACGATATTGGTCATATTTGGCTGAGTTCATGGGAAAGAACACTGTTAATGAACGTTAACCAATGTCCGCTTTTGGCCGAAAGCAGCCGTCGATTAACAGTTAATATTCACGCTGGCGCATATCTGGGGAGCAAGAGTTGAAGAAGATCGAACTCGGTCAGGCAATCACGATACTTGCGAATCTCGGCGTCATTGGCGGAATTTTGTTGTTAGCCTACGAGCTCCGGCAAAACAATAATTTGATGGCAAGCGAGGCCCGCTTCAATCGCATGTCCATGGCCGTAAACGCTTGGTATTTTAATGCTGGGGATGTGACTCTCGCGGAGCTGCGGGAACGAGCCAGGAACAATGAGCCACTAAGCAATGCTGAACAACGGCGCGTTGATAGCGGGATGATGGCTCTATTCGTGTTTCTTGAGTGGACGTTTCGAGAACTGTCGGATGATTCACGCGAAATGGATCAAGTGCGTGAAGTACAGCGGCACAACCTCGCCACGGATGTGAGTTACAGAAGAGTATGGGAAGCTAGAAAACACTCCTTCGATCCAGCGTTCGTTCGACGGATTCAGTCGAATGTCATCGACTTTGTTGATCGTTAACGAATGTCTGCTTTCCCGAAAGCGGACGTTCAGAATGTAGGTATTTGGGTCGAGCTATACGGCTGCTTATGGCCGTTAGCGGCCGTAGGCGCGGAGTTAAAAATAGTTCTGGCTGGATTGTTGAGAGTGCATCTACGCAAAAATCATGGCTGATCTCTGCCCCGCGGACATGCGCGATAGGCTGCTAAAGCTTCGTGAAGATCTTGAGTCCCTTGCCGCCATGAGTGAGCAAGCGTCGCAGATCGTTGAGCTCGACCAGACGCGGGTGGGGCGGTTATCTCGCATGGATGCGCTTCAGGCACAGGCGATGGCAAAAGAATTCTCCCGGCGTCGCGAACTCATGTTGCGACAGATCGCAGGTGCGCTTGCTCGCGTCGAGAACGGTGAGTACGGTATTTGTCAGTCGTGCGACGATCCGATACATGAAAAGCGCCTCGAATTCGATCCAACGACTCTCTTGTGCGTTCAGTGCGCGGAGAGAGCGGAGAAGTCGGGATGACTGCTTATGGCCGGAAGCAGCCATTGGTTAACCGTTAATATGCACGCCGACGCATATTTCTAGCCGTTTTCGGGAGATTTCATCCCCATCTAGGTAGAATCGGGGCACGAGAGTCTCCAGGGGGAGCCTGGTGTCATTCTTCGGGGAATTGAGACGGCAGATATGTCGTTAAGGCCGCAGTGGCCTGCCATTGTCGGCTGGCTGCTGATTGAGGTCGCGTCCACGGGTTTCCCCCTCTTACAACTTCCGGATGGGGCTCTATCTGAGGAGTATCCAAAATGAGAAATGAAATGAAACATAGAGTAGCCGTAGTTCTCGTGGCTGCCGGCGCCGCGGTCGCCATCAATTCGGCTGCTGCCTATGAGGCATTTCACGGGCCTACGGAACTCGTTTATTCCGATCCGACCAAGGTAGCCAGCGGTTATCTCCTGTTCGCGGCCTGGGCGCAGAACGAGGACCATGAATACGTCTACCTCATCGATACAGACGGCAACGTGGCCCACAGGTGGAAGGCGATCACACCGGAGTACGAAGGGCGCGGTTATTCCATCGAGAAGACGGCTCAAATGACCGAGACAGGCAGTGTCATTCTCGGCCTGAGTACGGCCGGCCACAATTATCGCGGCGAGCGCGCGTTGGTCGAGATCGACTGGAGCGGGAATCTCGTCTGGGAGTTCAGCGATCCACGCGAAGGTTACCTCTATCACCACGATTTCAAGAGAATTTGGAACAACCATCTCAACGACTGGACAATCATCTTCACTTCCCGAATTCCGATGACGCAGGAGCAGGCCGTTGCGGCGGGCGCCGATCCATCTGTTCAGTGGGAGGCCGCCCCCGACGGGGTCGTCGAAGTCGATAGGGATGGCAACGTCGTATGGGAGTGGTGGTCGCTGGACCATGTCGTTCAGGACAAGAACCCGAATTGGCCGAACTATGGTGTACTGGCCGAGCACCCCGAGAGATTTAATCTTAACTGGGGCTCGGGAGTGAGCGGCGACTTCACGCATCAAAATGCGCTCGACTATAACCGGACGCTGGATCAGATTGTCGTGAATAACGACCGGATGGGCGAGTTGTACGTCATCGATCACGGCTCGACGTTCGTCGCCGGAGACTTCGAGGCCAGCAGGGCACTCGCCGCGGGTCCGGCCGGCGACATCATGTTTCGCTGGGGAAACCCGTGGCTCTACGGCTCGGGTGAAGCGCCTAGCTACAACACCGACGGCGATGTGACCTCGGAAGGGGACCGGATGCTGTTTCACCACCACGACACGCAGTGGATCAAGGAAGGTCTTCCCGGCGAGGGGAATTTCTTGATCTTCGAGAACGGCTCTCGGCGCGCTGGACCGCATCGGTCAGAGATCATCGAAGTCAATCCCTACGCGGGAACTTACCCGGACTCGTCATATCTTCCGGAAATGGCTGCTGGAGGGCCTGCGGAGCAAGTCGTGTGGAATTTCACGGCCGTCCAGCCGAATAGCTTCTCGAGCCGTAATATCTCGGGCGTTCAGCGACTGGCAAATGGCAATACGTTGGGCGTCGCGGGGCGGCATGGCCACGTATTTCAGGTAACGCCTGAAGGTGAGGTGGTTTGGGAATACATCGTTCCGATCGTGCGTGGGACGGACGCAGACGCTGATCCGAGCGAGATCTACAAAACGATCATGTCGGACACCGAAGACAACTCGATTTTTAAGGCGCGATGGATCGCGCCGGACCACCCGGGCTTGGCCGGCAGAGACTTGACACCCCAGGGGAAGATTACCGATATGATGTTGGAATAGAAATACGAGACCAACAAGAGGCCCGTCTGTTGTAGGAGCCTCAATTCTGTCTATCAACCCCAATTCTAGAAGTCGCTTGAACTTGCCCTTCTATCTATACACGTCCACTTCTCTAATCGGGCATCGTAATCAGGCACGGTTCTCACGGCATTGTGCTGTTGGCGCCATCGGGCGGCCTGCGCGTATGTCCGCTTTCTCCAAAGCAGACGTTCAGAATGTACGCATTGGGGCCGAGTCGAATGTCTGCTTATGGCCGAAAGCGGACGTTCATTAACAGTTAATATGCAGACACGTGCATATGACCGCCAATGGCCGACAGCGGAAGTTCGCTAACGGTTAATAGCCAGATAGGCGAATGGTAAGAGCTGGCGCGGAGCGGCCGGCGTCGATCCTCGAACCGCCGCGTCGATGACTGAATCAATTAGGGGGACATCAGCTCGATCAGCGCCGTGCCGATCTCGGCATGCGCGGCGCCGGTCGGATGGATGTCATCCCAGAAGACGAAATCCGCAAACCGTGGCAGGTCGCCCTGCACCGGCGCGCAGTCGGGATGGAAAATGCGCTCGGCCGTCAGCGATTCCCGATAAGTAGCGCTGTCGAAGCAGGCATCTAGAACGTTGCCGGCCGCCGAGGCCACTACGTTCTGCAGGGCAGCGTGAAGATCGAATCGCGCGAGCGCGAGCGGCGTGGGTGAAGTCCACTGCCCGCTGCCCTCGATACCGTCGAGCAGCGTAGTGAGCTCGCTATTGAAAGACTCCGAGACAGCACTCGCCGTGGCGAGCATACCCGCTTCGTCTCCGCTTGCCTGCGCATCGACACGCACGGCCGGTAGCACCGCCAGATCCGGTACGTTGGCGACGATAAGGCGGCGCGCGCCGAAATCGAGTAAGCGCACGACGTTCGTGCCGATCGCGTCGACGGCCGCGGTGACAATCGCCGCGCTCGTCTGCGGCGCATTCGGCGTACCCGCGACTGCAGCCTGAAGTGCATCGATCGCGTCGTTGCCGCCGATGATGACGACGTAAAGCGCCTCCTCAGGCAGCACCGATCCATGGTCGAGGAGCAACATGTCCACTTGCTGCGACAGGTCCTCTTGGCCCTGCCCACCGGCCTTCGCGCTCCCGACTGCATACACCGTGCCGACGACTGGACGGTCGGAAATCAAGTGCAACGAGGGCGCGAGTTCGACGGTGCCGAAATGTGCGGCCAGGTACTCTATGGCCACCCGACCGTCGCTCACACGGCTTTGGCGAAAGAACAAGTTGTCGCAGGGGCGGAGCAAGATGAATACGTCTACCGGATTACAGAGACCGATCGTTGGGGGATCAACCGTCTGGCTCAACAGAAAGTCGACCGCAGCCGCAAGGTTGCCGACATCCGACAGGCTATCACCCAGCACGAACAGCGCTGATGGTGAATCGTCGGGCGGCGGTGGGGGGGCATCATCGTCGTCGTCGCTTGAGGAGCACCCCTCAAGCGTGAGCCAGAACGCGAGTGCCACCGCGATGTTAAAGTAGCGCATGGGGGACAAACTATCAGAGTCGGCTGTGCAACAATGTGAATCAGTTCGCCTTATGTGCCGTGGTTCTTGGGATTACGCCACAAGGTGACTTTTTGGAATAGCCAGTGAATTACCGCTTTGGCGCGTAAAGTAGACATTCGGGAGAGACCATTTCAAGCTGAGGCGAATGTCTGCTTATGGCCG
>SMWC01000120.1 GCA_004357505.1 Gammaproteobacteria bacterium
TGCCCGGTCGCCGAGCTGCTTGCGGCTGGCGTTAATATCGCGTTAGGAACGGATGGCGCGGCCAGCAACAATCGGCTGGACCTTTGGGCTGAAATGAACACGGCGGCTCTGTTTGGTAAGCAAATTGCGCAGAACCCCGAAGCGATACCTGCATCGACCGCCTTGAAGATGGCGACGATTAACGGTGCGCGAGCCCTGGGTCTAGCCGATGAGATCGGGTCGCTCGTTGCCGGTAAGTCGGCGGACATGATCTGCGTTGAGTTAACCGAAGCGGCCGTGCGGCCGGTTCTCAATCCATTATCCCAACTGGTTTACTGCGTCGGTCGCGAGCACGTTACCGATGTCTGGGTCGCCGGCGAGCATTTACTCGCGGGCGGTTCGCTCACACGCATGGAGTTGGAGCCAATTCTCGATCGTGCAGATCAGTGGGGAGAACGGATTCTCGACTCATGACCCAGACCCCTCAAAACTCGGACCCTGCAGAAGTCGCCAAGTTTGAGGCTCTTGCCGCGGAGTGGTGGAACCTGGATGGGCCGCTGCGGACCTTGCATGAAATTAACCCGCTGCGTCTGAGCTACATCGAGGAGCGCGTGACAATTAAAGGTGCGCGTATTTTAGATGTCGGTTGTGGCGGCGGCCTTCTCAGCGAGGCGCTGGCTGCCCGGGACGCAGAAGTCGTGGGCATCGATCTCGCCGGGGCCAGTCTCGAGGTCGCCCGGCGTCATGCGGCCGACAGCGAAACAGACGTCGAATATCGGCAGATCGAAGCCGCACGCCTGGCCGAAGAGCAACCAGGACAGTTTGATATCGTCACCTGTCTTGAGTTGTTGGAGCATGTCCCGGATCCTGAAGCGCTGGTTGCGGCATGTTCGCTTGCGGTACGGCCCGGCGGTTCGGTATTTTTCTCGACGATCAACCGTAACTTGACGAGTTTCCTGCTGGCGATTATCGGTGCCGAGCACGTCCTGCGCATGGTTCCCCGCGGTACTCATGAGTATCTGAAGCTGGTGCGCCCAGCGGAGCTCGCCGGTTGGTGCCGCCGAGCAGATCTGGACTTGCGCGACATCACCGGGCTGCACTTCAATCCGCTTACCCGAAGCTATCGCTTAGGCGGTAATTCTGCCGTGAATTATTTTGCTTACACCGTCCGTTGATCGGTCGCATGAAGATAAGCGCGGTATTGTTGGATCTAGATGGAACGCTGGTGGATACCGCGCCGGATCTGGTGGCGGCACTCAATACATTGCTTGTCCGGCATCAACGGCCGTTGGCGCCTTTTGCCATTGCGCGCAACGAAGTATCCAACGGTGCGCTAGGCTTGATCAGACTCGGTTTTGGCGCCGCTTATACGGCTGCTCATATCGAAGATCTGCGTCGGGAATTTCTCGAGATTTATGGCGGTCAGGTAGCAGTTAAATCTTGTGTTTTCAATGGAATAAGAGAGATACTTAATGATTTATCTGATTATGGGCTACTCTGGGGTATCGTGACCAATAAGCCTGGCGCGCTGACGACCCCATTGCTCGAGGCGCTGCGTCTACGCGACCCGCCCGCATGCGTTATCAGTGGTGACCGATTACCACAACGCAAACCCGATCCGGCACCATTACTGCTGGCGGCACGGGAGCTCGGCGTGCCTGCCGGTCGCTGTGTCTACGTGGGCGATGCGCAGCGTGACGTCGATGCAGGCCACGCTGCTGGAATGGGCACGATCGCGGTGACTTATGGCTACATTCGACCCCATCAAGACCCGTATAGTTGGGGGGCGGACTGTGTGATCAGGCGACCGAACGAGTTATTGGACGCCGTTAAGCAATTAGAGACCAAACCACAAGCCCATGTTGCCAGTTGAGCCAACGTTCGTGTTCTACTTCATTGCCTGTGGTGTCGCGGGTTTGATCGTTGGACTGTTGACTGGATTCGGCCTGAGCCGATCACAAGCCACGAGTCTACGGCACGAACTGGACCTCAGGGAAACCGAGATCAAGAACCGGGGGAGTCTGGACGCCGAGCGTGAACAGGCCTTGGCGCTTGCGACTGAGCGGCTCAGTGCCACGTTCGGCAAGCTCGCCAACGAGCAACTCCAAAGTCATTCGGAAACATTTTTGAAACTTGCCCGGGAGAGCCTGGGCACGCACCACGAGCGTGCGAAAGCCGAGCTCGCTGCCCGGGAACAGGCGGTGGAACACCTCGTGAAACCTATCCGAGATGCGCTGAGCCGGACCGAAGAGCAGATTACCGCGCTGGAGAAGACGCGGCACGAAGCGCACGGGAGCATCACGACACAGCTGGAAGCCATGGCAGCAGGCCAAAAGACCCTCACTGCGGAAACTCGCAATCTCGTCAACGCGCTCCGGCGCCCCGAGGTGCGCGGCCAGTGGGGGGAGATCACGCTGCAGCGCGTCGTCGAGCTCGCTGGCATGGTGGAGCACTGCGACTTCGTCACTCAAAGCCACACGACCACGGAAGACGGTGCGATTCGGCCCGACATGATCATCAATATGCCGGACCAACGGCAAGTGATCGTTGATGTGAAAACGCCGCTCGACGCCTATCTCGACGCGATGCAGACTGACGATGAAGCAGCCCAGGCGACGGCGTTGGAGCGCCACGCGGCCAATGTCGCGAAACGAGTCCGGGAGCTTGCCAGCAAGACGTACTGGGCACAGTTCGAACGCAGCCCGGAGTTCGTCATCCTGTTTATTCCGGGGGATCAGTTCCTGAGCGCAGCCCTCCAGCAGCGCCCCGATCTATTGGACGATGCCCTGCGCCAACACGTCATTCTCGCGACCCCGACGAGCTTGGTCGCCCTGCTGAAGGCGATCGCTTACGGTTGGCAGCAGACGACGCTGACCGAGAATGCCGCGGAAATTCGCGGTCTGGCGGTGCAACTCTACGAACGGCTGAACACCTTCGCCGGCCATATCAGCACCATGGGCAAGGAACTCGCGAATAGCGTGAAGGCCTACAACCAGGCCGTCGGCTCCCTCGAACATCGCGTTCTTCCCAGCGTACGGCGTTTTACCGAACTCGGGGTGAACCCCAAGCAGCCCATCGCGCCGGTGAAACCGGTCGACGAGACGCCCCGCGAACTAGCGGCCGGGTCGGCCGACGGCGACGATTCCGTAACGCCTGGCGAGAAGCGCGAGCAGTCCGGTTGAGCGGCGCAGCAATCGCCGTCGCTGACCGGTCAGGATTCTGGACATGAAGGATTGGGATCAGTACGAGCCTGCTCCCGATCTTCTTCAGAATCGAGTGATCTTGGTCACCGGTGCGACATCCGGCATCGGCCGAGCGGTCGCGCAGGATTTGGTCCGGCACGGGGCAACGGTCGTAGCGCACGGACGAGATGCTGCGGCGCTGGAGACGCTCTACGAAGAGCTCAAGGATCTCGGTCCGGAACCCGTCGTGGCGCAGTTAGACCTTGAACGCGCTCAGGGAGACGAATACCAGCGCTTGAGCGAGCAGATCGAGTCACGCTTCGAACGTCTCGACGGCCTCCTCCATAACGCCGGTGTTCTCGGCGATCTCAGCCCGATCGAACACTATGACATCGGGCTCTGGCAACGGGTCATTCACACCAACCTCAACGCCCCGTTCATTCTCACGCGCTGCTTACTGCCACTCTTACGCCGCTCCGAGGATGCCTCTGTGCTGTTCACGACCAGCGGCGTCGGCAATGTGGGGCGTGCCTATTGGGGGGCCTACTGCGTATCGAAATTCGGAACGGAGGGATTGGCGCAGGTCCTGGCGGATGAGTGCGAGAACACCTCGATCCGTGTGAATTGTATCAACCCTGGCTCGACGAGAACTCGCATGCGCCGGCAGGCGTTCCCCGCCGAGGATCCGAGTTCGTTGCCCACACCAGAGAGCATCACGGGTCCGTATCTCTACCTGCTGGGCCCTGATAGCCGTGGTATCTCCGGCGAACGCATCGACTGCCGACCTGCGAGCCAGTCGACTCGATAAACTCAGGGAGCCTCGAGACCGACCGCGTCATAAAGTGCCCCAATTTCCTTCGCCGACAACGGTCGAGAGTCGCCTCGATGCAAATCACCGAGCGACACAGGTCCATATCGCACTCGAATAAGACGACTGACAGGAATATTGAGCGTTTCGAATATTCGCCGAATTTCCCGATTGCGGCCTTCGTGCAGCGTGACCCGATACCAGATATTGCGCCCCGAGCCGCCATCCTTGCGGACCTGATCAAATTTCGCTACACCGTCGGTTAATTCTACGCCCCGTTTAATCCGCGCTAGCTGTTCGTCTGTCAGCTCTCCCATGAGCCGCACGGCATATTCTCGAGGGATCTCGTAGCTTGGGTGCATCAAGCGATAGGCTAACTCGCCGTCGGACGTCAGCAGCAACAATCCTAAGGTATTGATGTCCAACCGCCCCACGGAGATCCAACGCCCCTGTCGAGGCGGCTTGAGTTCCTGAAAGATCGTCCGCCGCCTTTCCGGATCACTGCGGCTCGTGATCTCGCCTGCAGGTTTGTAATAGATGCAGTAATATTTTTGTTGCCGCGCGCTGAGAACGACCCGAACGGGGCGCCCGTCCAGCAAAATCTTTTCCCCACCGGCCAATCGATCGCCTAGTTGAGCGGGCTGGCCATCGATCAGAAGGCGCCCCTGCTTGATCCAGCGTTCGATTTCTCGACGCGAGCCTACACCAGCGTTCGCCAGGACTTTCTGGATTCGATCTGCCACGCGGATGTCTTCTGGGACCGCGGGACCCGACTATCGGTCCGCGTAAATGGCGATGCTCTTCAGCGCGGCTCTGGGCCGGAGATCGGCACCACGGTCGCATCACCCGGTTCGACTTTTGTCGGTAGCTGGAGCGTCTCCAATTCTACGTGCGCTGCGACGGACGACTGCTCGATCTCCAGATCGTCAACAAGATCTATCTGGCCGCTGGGTTCCAGAAACTCCAGTGCTACATCGAGATCGCCAAGATCCTTGATCTCCGACAACGATGGGAGGTCATCGAGTTTCTTCAGGCCGAAGTAGTCGAGAAACTCTCGGGTCGTGCCGAACATCGCCGGCTTACCCGGTACATCGCGATGGCCTACGACGCGGATCCATTCGCGTTCCAGCAAGCTACGAATGATGTTCGTCGTTACGGCGACACCACGGACGTCTTCGATATCACCGCGAGTGATCGGCTGACGATAGGCGATCAGCGCCAGTGTCTCGAGCAGCGCGCGACTGTAGCGCGGGGCGGGATCTTCCCAAAGCGGTGTTAGCGTGTCGATCATGGACTGCTTGATCTGGACTCGGTAGCCGCTAGCCACTTCCTTCAGCTCAATGCCGCGACCTTCGTAGTCGGCGGCGAGCATTTCCAGTACGCTCGTTAGACTTTGCTGATCCGGTCGGGAGCGTTTCGCGAACAGCTCACCAAGCTTGTCAAGATTGAGCGGTCGTCCAGCGGCGAGCAGCGCGGCTTCTAGAACATGTTTGATCTGTGTGTCATCCATTGGAAGTGCTCATACAGGTTCGGTTTGGACATCTTTCGGTTTCGCTTGGGCTGTTCGCACATGAAGGGGTCCGTAGGGTTCATTTTGCACTACTTCAATCAGAGCCTCTCTGAGCAATTCTAGCATCGCAAGAAAAGTGACCGTCACACCCATCCTACCTTCCGTCGGGTCGAACAGGTCGGAGAAATTCGCGTATTTCTCTCCTTTCAAAGCAACCAGGATCGCAGACATCCGTTCGCGTACAGATAACGGTTCTCGCTGCACATGAAGGTGCCCGAACATCTCTGCGCGTTCGATAGCTTCCTTGAAGGCGATCAACACTTCCTTCAGGGTCACATCCGGCAACGTTGTCACAATTTTCCGCTCGGTGGCTTCCGCACCAGCGGGCAGGACGTCCCGTTCGAGGCGTTCCAAGGCATTTAGGTCGTCGGCGGCTTGCTTGAATCGTTCGTATTCTTGGAGGCGACGAACGAGTTCTGCACGGGGATCATCTTCGTCGGTGTCTTCTTGCGTTGACCGAGGCAGCAACATTCTGGATTTGATTTCTGCCAGCGTTGCCGCCATCACCAGATATTCGCCGGCGAGCTCGAATTGCATGTCGGACATGAGGTCGATGTAGCGCGCGTACTGCTTGGAGATCTCGGCGACGGGAA
>SMWC01000121.1 GCA_004357505.1 Gammaproteobacteria bacterium
CGGGCTCGAAGTAACGGGCGCCGAATGCGTTGATGCGAATCTCAGTGTTGTAGCTTTCGTCGAACAGATTGTTGATGCCAAGAAACGGGGAGACGATGGTCGAGCCCACCGTACGCTCGAAACCCAACCGCAGATTCGCTACGGTATACGCGTCCACTTTCACCGCATTCGCGTTGTCAGCGAACTGCTCCCCTACATACAGTAGATCCAATATGCCAAACCAGCCCGATGGATGCGAATAGCTGATCTCCCCGAACAACAGATGCTCGACGGTACCTGGGATGGTATTGCCGGAGAAGTCGTCGACGATGGTTGGGGCACCACCCGCATCGAAGGAAACCACCTGAAATTCGTCGAATTTGTAATCTCCGTAGGAGTAGGTCAGAGATGTCCGTATTCGGTCGGTCGGGTTCGATACGATCGCGAACTCCACGCCAGTACGGCTGGATTTGCCTGCGTTCTGAAAGAAATTCCGGCCATCAATATCGAAAGGCACCAGCTCGTCGTCTACCGTGATGTTGTAGACCGCGACCTCGTAGTTGTGGCGCTCGCCAAGCGTGCCTCGCAAACCCACCTCATAGTTCGTGGCCGATTGGGGCCCCAGCGCCGGATTGAAGCCCCCGCCACCGCTCGGGTTCGCGAAGTCGGTTGTGCTGGGCGTCTCGAAGGCCGTCGACACCGTGCCGTACAGGCTGAGGTCTTCGGAGAGACTGTAGAGGATGCCCAACATCGGGCTCACGTCGTCCATCTTGCGGGCCCCGGAGTCGTCCCCGTCGGAGAGAAAATGATCCGTGACCGTGTACTCGATCTCGTCGTAACGAAGCCCGAAGGTAAGCTGTAGCGTGTCGCTCAGGCTCAGCTCATCCTGGAGGAACACGCCTTTTGCCGTGAACGACTCGTTTTGATCGAACAGCAGGGCTCCGAGTGTGCCTTGGTCGTTGACGAACCTTTTTCTGTCATCGTCCTGATCATCAATGTCGAAGCCGACGATAAACCGGTTCGGTATGCCGCCCAGCGTGCTGGAACGGGTGTAGGTGATTCCGCCACCTGCGAAGAATCGCTCCAAATCTACGGCGTCCGCGATAGGAAACTGCGGCAACTTATTCTGGAAGTCCCGCCAGACAAAGTAGCTGCGAACGGCAAGCGCCCCTTCATCACCGATAGGCGTCGAGTAGACGAAGCCCACGCGTGTCTGGTCGAGGGTCTCTCCGGTGTCGTAGGTGACGTTGCGGTCGCGGGCGGAACTCGGATTTGCCGCCGCTTGAGCCGCGTCGACTCCTCCAGGATCGTTGGAGATAGGTTGATCCGTGATGTTAACGATCGCCAGAAAGCTGCTGTCCTCGCCCAAGTCAAAATTGAACCTACCGCTGAGCTGAGTATTCTTGGCCTGGCTGTGGGCTCTGTAGCCGTCGATCTCCGAATCGGACAGGCTGATAAAGTAGTTCATACGATCGGTTTGTCCACCCGCTTTGACCTGTAACTTCTGAAAGTCGTAGTCGCCGACTGTGAGCCGCGCATCGACGAACGGTATTTCCGGTCCGTCCTCCGAGGTGATGCTGATCACGCCGCCAGACGCGTTGCCATAGAGGGAAGAGCTTGGTCCCCGTATCACCTCGATCTGCCGAATGGCGCCGAGATCGATGCTGTCGACCTGGCCTGTGCCGTCGGGCAGCGTCTCCGGGATGCCGTCCACCAGAATCTTGATGCCCCGGATGCCAAAGGCGGCGCGGGCGCCAAACCCGCGGATGGAGATTCTCAAATCCCGAGCGAAGTTGTAGCGGTTCTGCATGAACAGCCCCGGGACTCGGGACAGCGCTTCGTCGAGGCCAAGCTGTTGCCGGCCCAGTTGGATGTCGGCCTGGCTCACGACACTGACTGCCGCCGGCACCCGTTGTAACGGTCTGCTCAGGCGGGTCGCTTCGACGATGATCTCCTCCAACCCTCCAGAGTTGACTTGTGTAGTTTGTTGGGCAGTGAGCGCGCAGGGACAAAGCAATGCGCTGAGATAACAAATCAGGCATTTAATCGAATGGGAAGCAGTACTTTTACTTAATGGCATATTGAATTCACAGTTTTGCAAGTTCGTATCATGACCGATTCGACTGTGAGGCCGCAATCTAGCGGACTGCGATCCTGGTCCGGAATGGCCCTTATCTGGCCGTTTTTGGCGGTCTACGGCTGTCGGTCATCTTGGTATTTATCCAGACTGGCTTGGGACTTCTCCAGGTTTCTGCAGAGATTCTTCGTACACCAATCCGCTAGTGTTGCGTTGTAGGCAGCATGAATGAATTGATACAGGAATTGGACCGATGAACATCACACGAGTAGTAGCAGTTGTCACATTGACGCTTTCCGGCCTCGCTGCCGCCCAAGCGGGCGAAGTGATTCCGGCCTGGCGCACCGATGGTTTCCTGATGGAGGAGATCGTAGTCACGGCCAAGGCGCCGGATCGTCACTTCATCAATGAGATAGCCATCACTCCGATGGCTCCCATGATGGAGGAAATCGTGGTCTCCGCCGAGGCTCCCGCGAGCGATGACATGGAGGAGATCGTCGTTACTGCGACGGCCCCGCAGCTTGAGGAGTCAGTCGTGGCGTTAGAGACGCCCGAAGTTGAAGTGACGCCGGTCCCCGTGATCGAGGAAATTGTTGCTACCGCTCGAAGTGAGGAACATTCGTCTCGGCTTGCAACACGACTTCGGAGTTTGTGGGACGTACGACACTTCTAAGTACGGCATGGGTGCCCCCAGGGGAAGCTTTCGGAGCGTGGCTTCGGGGCTTCCCCGTTTTTTTGCAGACCACGTTCACGGTCTCTGCTCTCTTGATACCAAGATCTCAGGCTGCGTCTTCGAGCGCCCGACGGATGACATAGAGGATATTGGCGGTGTGGGCGCGAGTCTCGATATTGCCTCGGCGCTTGCCGCCCATCATTTTCTCTATCGTTCGTAGGTGATACAGCGCAATCGACTGCGAAGGATAGTCGTAGTCCTCGTTGCCGGTAACGATGTCAATCAATCTGGAGACGTACTCCAGTTGCAGGTTCTGCCGAAATGTGCTGACTTCGCCACGCAGGTCCGCAGCGAATATCGCGTCGGTGAGATCGTTCATGACATCGGCCAGCGGGTACTCATTGCCCAGGAGTCTGGAGTCAGTAATGCGAGTCATGACCGTCGGATGCAGCAAGTGCGCGAGTACGCCTCGCTGTAACGCCAGCAACCATTCATGAACTTTCGGATCTTCCGTCTCGCCCCAGAAATTCCACAGTCGCCGCTGTTCTTGGAGGTGGCTGTACAGGTCCGCGGAGGCCGAGAGAGCCTCCGGCGCGAACAGATGGTCGGCCAGCCCGGCCATCGCGCGTTGCTGATCCGCGAGAGTCACCGGGACGAACGGCGTCGTCGCGCCGGCCTGGCCGACCACGGAGCGATTGACATAGACACCGCCGATGTATCGCGACAACACCGTGATCGAGCGGGCGAACTGCGCCAACATCACTACATAGGCATCCCGCAGTCGATGGTAGGATTCACCTTCAGTCGTCTGTTTCTCTCGGGCGATGCCGAGTAAGTCTTCGATGAGGTCGAGCCGTTCTTCGGCGTAGCCGATAGGATCGCTGGTCATGTCATACCAGAGAATGCGAGGATCCATCGCCCATCCCGGTCGAGCCATGACGTGATCGTCGGTGCCAAAAAGCAGCGCCGACTCTGTCGAGCGGGCCGCTATTCTGGCGAGTCGCGGCACTTCCGAACTCGGGTCGTCCGAGCCGATGGAGTAACTGTAATTCACGACCCAGTCATCGTAGGGGCCGGGCTGAGTCGTGAAGAATTGCGTATGCTCGCGTCCAGGCGGCGCGATATGAATATCCGTGTAGTCCATCACGGAGGCGTAGAGTCCCGTTTCGGTGATGACGTCTCGGTCGTAGGACTCGTCCAGCGTCAACATTCGAGAGGACGCGAAGTTGTGGGCGAAGCCCAAGGTATGGCCGACTTCGTGCAGGACGAGATCGATGAGGTACTCCTGTGTGACCTGATTTTCGAGTGTCGGGTCCATGCCTAGTGCATTGACTACGAAGCGACCAAACACCTGGCTCAGTTGCATCGCGTAGCCGAAAGAGCAGTAGTCGCGCTGCGACTGAAGTCTGAAGTCGGGCAACCCGGATGCCGGGAACTCAAGACTATCCAGAATTTGCTGGTACCGGACGCGCCGGATTACGCCGGCGTACTCGAGCATGATATCGGCACCGAGAATTTGTCCGGTTCGTGGGTTCGTGAATGACGGACCGTAACCTGAAAACGGCGGGTTCGGCGACGAGGTCCAACGCAGTACGTTGTAGCGGATGTCTCCTGCGTCCCAATCCGCGTCGTCAGGCTGGACTTTGACGACCAGGGCATTCTTGAAGCCGATTTTCTCGAACGATTGGTTCCAGGCCAGCACGCCTTGTTTGACGGCGTCCCGGAACTCTAGCGGAGTCGTGTTCTCTATCCACCAGATGATCGGTTCCACCGGTTCCGACAGCGCGGCAGCGGGATCTTTCTTAACGAGATGCCAGCGCTGAATGAGGTCCCGGTACGGAGTCGGGCTATCATCGGTCAAGTCGGTGACCTGCTCGGCGAAGAATCCCATGCGGTGATCGGTTAGGCGCGGCCGATAGTCATTCTCCGGCATGGCAATCAACGAATGCTGCACATAGATGCTGACGTAACGGTCGTCGGTGATATCCGAGTTGCTTGAGGCTGTGGGCGCGAGATTCTCGTAGACGTACTCGACGTGTATGTCGGTGTTCAACGGATAGTTTCTAATCTCCGTGATTTTACTTTTTTCATCGCTTAGATCGCCTAGGCGGAAGGCGTCTCCGGGCTTCTCGTCTGGGTCTGGTGAAGCCTTGATCTGATTCAGGGTTTCGTTGACGAAGATATTGTCCGCATTGATAAGAATTCGGCCGCTGTCCTCGTCTTCGGCCAGTATGCTCTCCGAGGCCAGCAACGCCGTGCTGATGTTTGCGTTGGCCGCTCGGCTAAGTGGGCTGTCGGGGTTGAAGTAGAAGGCCGTGTTCTCCGAACGAATTTCGATCCTGTCGAAGTGGCGAGTTAGAGACAGAACGCGGTTATCGCGGTAGTTTCCGCGAAAGTGGCCGCCCTGTACGACGCCGTCCGTGCTGACAGCTATATAGATGTACTCTTGATCCAGTTGATCCGAGCCGATTTCTAGATAGCTCTCGCCCGTATCGCGATCACGGTATAGAGTGAATAAACCGTCGAAGCGATCGCTGTTCTCGACTATCTCAGCGATAGTCTTGGTCTCCGTCTCGGCGTCCTCGTCGGCCTCCTGGGCGATGATCGAGCTTGAGATGCCGATGATGCTGAGCAACAGAGCCGTCGGTAGGTGATCTGCGTATTTCATGATGTTGACCTCCGCGAAGGTCTGGAAGCATAGATAATCCGCGCCCGATGAGCCAGCGTGAATTCTGCGGAATATCACGGCACACTAGGGCCCTGTCGAGATGCCTCTAGAGGCGAATTAAGGACAAGAATAAGCCATGGAGTTGATCTCTTTCGCTGAGGCCGCCGCGTTCCTCCAAGTCGTTTTCGTCGATATCATGCTGGCCGGGGATAACGCCATTGTTGTGGCCATGGTCGTCGTCGGGTTGCCGGCCGAGCGGCGGGGTCGTGTATTGATCGTCGGTATTGCTGCCGCGACGCTGATGCGCGTGCTTTTTGCCTTGGTGACCGTGCAGCTCTTGAACGTGATTGGGCTGAGTCTTGCAGGCGGCCTGTTGCTCTTGTGGGTGACTTGGAAGTTTTGGCGGGAACTCAAGGCGCGACACGAGGAGGATCAGGCTGCCGAGGATATCGACGACATAGTACACGGGACACCACTCGGACATCCGGACGCGCCCCGAAAGACGATGCGGCAGGCTATTATCCAGGTCGTTGCCGCCGATGTATCCATGTCATTGGACAACGTACTTGCCGTGGCGGGGATCGCGGGCGAGTACCAGTGGGTACTGGTTTCAGGCCTCGTTCTGTCCGTGGCATTTATGGGCCTGGCGGCGACGCTCATCGCTCGTCTGCTCGCCCGCCACCACTGGGTCGCATACTTAGGCGTGGCCGTGATTTTATATGTGTCGCTGAATATGATTTGGAAAGGCGCGATACAGATCATCGAGACGATGATCTAGCCGTCAAGGCATTCAGACTCGAAGCTCGTTCCACGCCTGTTATCAGACCGAGGGTTACAATGTCGTAACGTTTGATGAAGTCTAGACGAGACCCGCGGTCTGCCGAATATGCTAGACTTAGCGATATTCAGTTTGTTGTATAATTACAACACTCCGGAAACCGACTTGGGGAGTGGCGTACAGATTGACAACTGAACGTTGTCAACCTCAAGGGGCGTCCCCAAACGCCCCTTTTTCTTGCCGGTAACTCCTGTACGGGCGGATTCTGCTCGTTTCCCGCGTATAGTAATTTATGGTGATATAAGAACGACATAAATCGCCATGCGCTATAACAGCGCAGGTCGCTGTGTTCTGTTAAGTCTTGTTGGGCCACTAGTGTCATTGAGCTTGCGAGCAAAACCACGAGTTTGCATCTATATTCCGATCGACGAATCGGGGGAATCTCATCGGTTGATCGAGGCGGCCGGCTGCGAGTTGGTTCTCGGCGACGGATCCTGGCGCAGCGGAATCGATCGGGACAGCTTACTTGAGATCGCCCAGGGCGCCGATGCGCTCATGGGCACCACGATCAAGCGCAGGCCGATAGAACGCTCGTTTCTCGAGCAGCTTCCGAACCTACGCATCATCTCCAAGTATTCGATCGGTGTTGAGGATGTGGATCTGGAAGCCGCCACGGAGATCGGCGTCCTGGTCACGCATTGCCCGACCGAAGCCAATTGGGGTGGCGTCGCCGAAGGAACTATCGCGTTCATACTCGCGCTATTAAAGCGGATCAGGGAGCGGGATCGACACGTCAAGGAAGGCGGTTGGCGAGATCCTTCCTTGCTGGGCACCTATCTCGGCGCACGCCAGGACGGCCACCCCGGGATCACCGTAGGGATTATCGGTCTGGGTCGGATCGGCGCGCGCGTGGCGGATTTACTGGCGCCTTGGCAGGTGCGACTTCTGGCCTGCGATCCGTACGTGAGCGAGGCTCAATTCGTCCACCATAACGCCCGCCGAGTGAATTTGGAGACGCTGCTAGCGGAATCCGATGTCGTCTCACTGCACTGTAATCTGACTTCTGAGACGCGGGGGCTGATCGGCCGGACGCGGTTGGCGCTGATGAAACCGTCCGCGTTGTTGATCAATACCTCCCGTGGTCCAGTGGTAGATGTCGACGCGCTGTGTGACGCGCTGGCGGAAGGAAAACTGGCGGGCGCGGCATTGGACGTGTTGCCCCAGGAACCGCCACAGGCAGACGATCGGATCCGCAGTATGGGCGACAAGGTACTGCTCTGCCCGCATATGGTCAGTGCGAATAGTC
>SMWC01000122.1 GCA_004357505.1 Gammaproteobacteria bacterium
CAATGAACTGAGAACGGTTTCGCTGTCATTTCTACTTGTATTCATTTTGATGGCTGCTTATTACATTCTCAGACCGGTCAGAGATGCGATGGCCAGTGACTGGAGCAATACCGAAATCAGTGTGCTCTGGAATATTCAGCTGTTACTCAGCACTGCGATGGTTGTTCTATACGGGATCGCCTGCTCTCGCGTCCGCTTCAAGATGCTGGTACCCAGTGTCTATATGTGTTTTGCGATCACGTTTGTCGGCTTTTATTTCGCCGCAGCGTCAATTTCGGATCGGGTGCTTCTAGACAAAGGCTTTTATCTCTGGGTAAGTCTTTTCAGCCTGTTTCATGTATCGATTTTTTGGAGCTTTATGGCAGATCTGTTCAATAAGGAACAGTCGAGTCGTTTGTTTGCCGTAATTGCGGTTGGGGCCAGCGCCGGTGCTACGATTGGGCCATTGATTGCAGGCCAGATCGTCAACGATATCGGCACGGACAATCTCATGCTCATTGCCTCCGGCATGCTGTTAATTCCAATTCCGGTAATCTTTTATTTACAACGTCTGAAAAGCGTTGATCTACACAATGAAAACGTACACGCCGATCTCAGTGCCGCCAAAATTGGTGGCAATCCTTTAGCCGGGTTTAAGGAGTTCTTCACCAATCCTTATCTTCTGGCAATCGGAGCATTTATTCTGCTTTTCGTGACGATCAGCTCGTTCGTGTATTTTGAGCAAACCAACCTACTTCGCGAATTTACTAGAGATGAACGGACAGCCATCCTGTCCAATCTTGCGGCAGTAGTTAATTTCTTGACGTTTGGACTGGGCCTGTTTGTGACCAGTCGGTTGGTGACCAAACTCGGCATGCCGACCACACTCGCGCTCGTACCGGTATTTATGTGTGCCGGCTTGTTGATTCTCGCATTCGCACCGATATTAACCGTGCTACTGGCGCTACAGGTCGCAAGGCAAGCCGGCAACTACGGCATCACTCGTCCAGCTAGAGAAATGTTATTCACCACCGTGGATCGTGAAACCAGATTCAAAGCAAAACCGGTGATCGATGTCGTTGTCTATCGTGGTGGTGATGCGGCGAGCAGTATTGCCTTTGCCGGTCTGACCGATGGTGTGGGATTCGGTCTCGCGGCCATGGCCGGTATCGGTGCCGGCATCGCTGCAGTGTGGGCAACAGCGGGAATTTATCTCGGCCGGGCATTCGGTAAAAAGAATTCGGCGACCGATGAAGTTGCAGAAAGCTCTGCTCCGTATGCTCCGCAGCGGGCAGAATCGACGTAACAGGTCGAGGAGAGCAATCGTGGCCCGATTCTATGAGAAGATTTTCGTCGGCCTGCTGCCAGTGTTTTTGCTGGCCTGTGAAACCGAACCGCCCAGCGACACGGAAATCGTCACGCCTAAGCTGCGACCCAATGTGCTACTGATCGTCGTGGACGACATGGGCTATAACGAGATCGGCTCCTTCGGGAGCGAGATCGACACGCCGAATCTCGATCAGCTCGCGTTCGGCGGATTGCGTTTCACCAACTTCCACGCGGCGCCGAGCTGTGCGCCCGCGCGCGCCATGCTCCTCTCGGGCACGTCCAACCACCAGGCAGGCGTCGGCTCCATGAGTATCAAACGCGCCTACGACGCCGGGCGCGAGCCCGACCCCGATGCTTTAGGATTCGGCCTGCCGGGTTACGTCGGTCATCTCAGCGAGCGCGTCGCCGCACTGCCGGAGATTCTGCGGGCGGCCGGCTATCACACCTACATGACGGGCAAGTGGGACTTAGGAAGGGCGCTCGAGGACACGCACATGCCCGCGCGGCGCGGTTTCGAATCCTCGTTTATCTTGACGACGGGAACGGCCGTCCACCTGGGCTTTCCCGACAACAACGCGAGTGGGGGCCTGCCCCGAGCCGACTCGCATCCCTATCAGGAAAATGGCGTGCCGGTCATGGAACTGCCGGAAGACTTCGCCGCATCGAAGATGTATACCGACAAACTCATCGAATACATCGATGAGAATGTAGGCGACGGACAACCATTCTTTGCCTGGCTATCGTTCACCGTTCCGCATTCGCCGATTCAGGTTCAGGACGACTGGCGGGACCGGTACGCCGGCCGTTACGATGAAGGCTACGAGGTCATCCGCGACCGGCGGTTCGCCAAGGCGAAAGAGCTCGGCATCTTTTCTGCAGACCTCGACCTCTCTCGCTACGACTCGTCCGCAGAAGATTGGAACTCGCTGAGCGATGAGGAACGCCGGGTGCAGAGCCGGCTCATGGAGCTCTATGCCGCGATGCTCGAAAACATGGACTTCCATATCGGCCGACTCGTCGCCTACCTCGAAGAGACCGGGCAACTCGAGAACACGGCTATTCTGTTTCTGTCCGACAATGGCGCAGCCGCCGGCGGCATCCCCGTCCCCCCCAACTACCCGCCCGACAACAGTTACGAGAATATGGGCCGT
This sequence comes from Gammaproteobacteria bacterium, assembly GCA_004357505.1. GTDB lineage: Bacteria > Pseudomonadota > Gammaproteobacteria > Steroidobacterales > Rariloculaceae > SMWC01. The sequence goes on from SMWC01000122.1 coordinate 2,460, forward strand.
TTTAATTCCTGGTTGAACTACGGGCGCGGCTGGGCGGAAGCGGCCACGGCACCGTTTCGAGACTCGAAGGGCAGCATGGCAGAAGGCGGAACCCGGGCAACCGCCTTCATCCATCACGCCGCCGTCAATGATCCCGGTGGCCTGGATCACGGTTATCTCACGTTTATGGACGTCGCTCCCACCATTCTCGACATCACCGGGACCGACGCGCCGAACGGCACATTCGAGGGCCGCGAAATCGTTCCGATGATCGGCAAGTCCTTCTGGGCTCGCGCGCAGGGCAGCTCCGAGCCGGTGCATGGTCCCAACGATGCAATCGGCGCGGAACTCCACGGCAACCGTACCCTGGTTCGCGGCGACTGGAAGATTCTCATGCCCGCATCGACGGGGCAGTGGGAGCTCTTCAATCTGGTCGAAGATATCGGCGAGACGAACAATCTAGCGGACGCGCAACCCGGGTTGTTGGCCGATCTCGTCGAAGACTGGGAGCGTTTCGCGGCCGATGCCGGCGTCGCCTACTGATTATGAGGCGCTCGCCTGGACCCCGCTAGCGCCCTCCCGGCTTGTTTCTAACGTCGCCTGTTAGCTCAGCCACGCCCCATAGATCAGCCGCACCGCCATAACGAACAACAGCGCTCGAATAATCTGGGTGAAGACCTGCGGCTGAATAAAACTTCGCAGCTTCGTGCCGAGCGGAACGAAGACGAGCGCCGGCAGCACGGCAAGCAGACTTACGGTGAATTGCTCGAACGAATACGCGCGTAGCGCCAAGAGTACGGCAAAGTGGGTTCCGGAAAGCGTCGCGAAAACCGCCGCGAGGGTAAAGACATAGGCCCGCGGCGTCAGACCCAACGCATCGACATAAGACGCGAGCACCGGCGCCGAGATGCCTGTTGCCGCTTGTAGCGATCCGGCAGCAAACCCCACGGCCGGCGCCAACCGATGGCGGGAGTCTCCGGCGATCGACAGATTCGGGTGCAAGACGCGCAGCAGCAGATAAGCCACGATCCAGATTGCCAGGACCGTTGCCAGGAACCGCTCGCTCGCAAGATAAAGCACGCCGGCGCCCAACATCACCCCGGGGACGCCCGAGAGCAGTAGCCGCGGCATTTCGGGCACTTCTTTTATACAGTCCCGCAACGTCCAGGTGAGCCACAGATTGAGCACCAACACGGGCAGAATCATGATCAGTACGGTCCGCTCGACGCCTAAGAATCCCGCCATCACGGGCACGGCCACCATCGGCAGGCCGAGACCGGTCAGCCCCTTGGTCGCGCCACCTACGCCTAAGGCGACGGCGATGATGAGTAACTCCTGCCAAGCTAATTCCAGCATTTCTGTCCCCCTCATGGGGTCTGAACCCGCTACACTGAACCGATAGTCCCGAGCTCGATCACCCTGCACCAGGCCGGGACGATTTTATGCAATCGTTTGCAGAATAGCGAGGTAGTCATGAGCGGTCCGCGAATAAGCTATGTTGAGCCGCAGGACATCACGGACCCCGAGATGATCGAGGAGCTCGAACGTTGCGCCGCTATCGGTACGCCGCGCCCGGAAAGCCAGTCGATTAGGGCTCATGTTCCTGCAATCTTTTTCGGCTTCGCCAAAGTTTGGCGCGACTCTTTCTACGAGGGGGTTCTAGACAACGCGGTCAAAGAACTGTGCCGCATCTATGTGTCTCACTCGGTGAAATGTGAGTATTGTGGCAATCAGAGATCCACAAAAGCACAAGGGGTCGTCGAGGCCGACTACATGGATCTACTCAATTTCGAGAAATCCGAGCGCTACGATCAGCGCCAGAAGGCTGCGCTCGCCTACGCCGAGGCCATCACCTGGGACTTGCCAACCGACGATGCGCTGTGGGAAAGGCTCCACGCCAACTTCAGCGAACCGGAACTCGTCGAACTCGGTTTCTTTATCGCCTTAACCATGGGCCAGCAACGCTGGCTGCGAACCCTTGGCATCGATCATCATCAAATCATGCCCGGATCCTCGGCCGGTATGGCATCCGGCCTTGAGGATGCAGAGCGCTCAAAGGCTACGAGGACGTCTAAAGACTACTGGGCGAAAGACAAGCTCGCCTGAGGACCCGCTCATAAGAGACTGTATGGCGGCAAAGCAGTGCGATACTCTTGGCGACGGCATCGATACGAGTCGGACGAATAATGAAGAATCCGAGAGGTGAAGACCATGAAACATGATAGAAAAACTGCGCTAACTGGCCTCCTTACCAGGTCGACACGCCATGCGCTGATGGTCACGGCTGCAGCCTTTACCCTGAGCGGTTGCGGCGGCGACGGCACGGCCGAGGATCAAGTCTATCTGATCAAATTTCCGCATGTAACCGCGCCCGGCACACCCAAGGGTCAGACCGCACAACGTTTCAAGGAACAAGCCGAGGCACGCTTCCCGGGGCGGGTCGCCGTCGAGATCTACCCTTCCAGCCAATTAATGAATGATGACGACTCACTGGAAGCGCTGGCATTCGGCGAGATTCAGATGATCGCCGTGTCGTTGTCCAAATTCGACCGCTTGACCCATGCGTTTCAAATATTCGACCTGCCGTTCCTGTTTCCGAGCCTTGCAGCCGTCGAGAGTTTCCAGTCCGGGCCGACCGGGCAGGCGCTACTGACCGAACTGACGGATAAAGGGTTTCTCGGGCTGGCATTCTGGCACAACGGCATGAAGCAGTTCTCGGCACCGCGGCCGCTACTCGTTCCCGAAGACGCGGCTGGTCTGAAATTCCGCATCATGGAATCGGACGTCCTCCAGGCTCAGGTCCAGGCCATCGGCGGTAACCCGCAGAAAATGGCCCTCGGCGAGGTTTATCAGGCGCTGCAGACCGGCGCGATCGATGCCCAGGAGAATACCTGGTCGAATATCTACTCCTCTAAGTTCTACGAAGTCCAAGATTACGTAATGGAGAGCAATCACGGTTACATCGGCTATCTCGTGGCCGTGAATCCGCAATTCTGGCAAAGGCTGCCCGACGACATACGCTTAGGGCTAGAAGAGGTCCTCGCCGAAGTCACCGAGTGGGGCAACGCCCAGGCCGAAGTCATCAATCAGGAAGCGCGAGCCAAGGTAGCGGCTGCGGGTCGAGGCGAGATCATCGACCTGACTCCCGAGCAACTTGCCCAGTGGCAAGAGGTGATGCGCCCCGTCTGGGATCAGTTCGCCGCCGATATCGGGCCGGAGCGAATTGCAGCTGCCAGCAATGTGCAAGTCGATTAGTCGACGACGGGATTCGTGAGCTCTCTGATTCCGCGTATACGCGACTTCCTCGACCACGCCGAGGAAACCTTCATGGCCGTCGCGCTGGCGTTCATGACGATACTGACGTTCATCCAGGTCGTACTGCGCGAATTCGGCACCGGCTGGGTCTGGTCGTTGGAGGCGACTACCTACACATTCGCCTGGCTGGTTCTGATCGGCATGTCGTACGGCGTCCGCACGCAGGCACATATCGCCATCGACCTCGTCGGCAACAAGCTGGCACCCGGACCTCGGCGCATCATGGCGCTCATCGCGGTCAGCCTGTGCCTGGTCTATTGCGGGTTCATGTTCTATGGCAGCAGCCGGTTCGTGGACGGGCTCATCACGCTTGGTAACAACGCACGCGACATTCCGGCGCCGCGGTGGTTCCTGACGGGGATCATGCCGGTGGCGTTCACGCTGCTCGCTTTGCGCTTCGTGCAGGTCGGCATACGAATCTATCGTGGTGAGCTCACAAGCCTCGGCCATACGACACGGAAGTCGGATCCCGCAGAGTCCGCGTAGCGGGACGCGGACACGGCCTAACGATGAGTGCGCTGTTCCTCCTCGCGGTTTTGTTCGTCGGGCTGGCGCTGGGTGTGCCCGTCGCGATTTCCCTTGGGCTCGCGAGCGTCTCGACGATGCTGCTGTTCGCGGACCAGACGCTGTTGTCGACCAGCCAGCGATTCTTCCACACCATGCAGGTGTATCCGCTACTGGCAGTGCCGTTCTTCATTCTGGCGGCCACGTTCATGACCACGGGCGGCGTCGCCAAACGCATGATCGTATTTGCCAACGCACTCGTCGGCCACTTCCGCGGTGGCTTGGCGATGGCATCGCTATTGGCTTGCGCGTTTTTCGCGGCCGTGTCCGGCTCCGCGCCGGCGACCGTGGTGGCCGTGGGCAGTGTCATGATCGCCGGGATGATCCGTTCGGGCTATTCGGAGAAGTTCGCGGCCGGCGTCATCTGTAACGCGGGCACGCTAGGCATCCTGATCCCACCATCCATCGTCATGGTGATTTACGGTGCGGTCACGGAGTCGTCTATCGGCAATCTGTTTATCGCGGGCCTTCTGCCGGGAATTCTGCTGACGATCATCATGATGCTGACGATTGCGGTTATCGCGCGATATCAAGACCTGCCCCGCCAACCACGTGTCAGCTTGAAGCAAGCACTGCGCGCCGGCTGGGAGGCGATCTGGGGTCTGTTGCTGTTGGTCATCATCCTGGGCGGCATTTATGCGGGGATCTTCACGCCGACCGAAGCGGCGGCGGTCTCTGCCGTCTATGCGTTCGTCATCGCGGTATTTGTCTATAAAGACATCAAACTCGCGGACGTGCCAAAAGTACTGACCGACGCCGCCAAGATGACGGCAATGCTGATGTTCATCATAGCCAATGCCTATGTATTCGCCAACGTGCTGACGACGGAACAGATCCCCCAAGCCGCTTCGGAGTGGATCGTCGGCCTAGGACTACCCCCGTGGGGATTCCTGATCGTGATGAACATTCTGTTGCTGGCGGCCGGCAATTTCATGGAACCGACGTCGGTCGTCCTGATCCTGACGCCGATCCTCTATCCCATCGCCATGCAACTCGGCATTGATCCAATACACTTAGGCATCATCATGGTCTTGAACATGCAGATAGGCCTGGTCACACCGCCGGTTGGGCTGAACCTCTTCGTCACAGCCGGCGTCGCAAACATGTCGATGGAAGACGTCATCCAGGCGTCGCTGCCGTGGCTGATGATACTGTTGAGTTTCTTAATCATCATCACCTATATCCCGGGCATCTCTCTGATCGTTCCACGGTGGCTGGGACTGATTTGAACCGCCATGCGAGAATTTCGATACGACACCGAGATGCGACAATCCGCTTACACTCCAGGGGAATAAAAATGAGAGCTGTTAGCTTCGTCCTGAGTCTGTCACTAACCGCCGCACTACTGGGCGCATCAAATTTGGCCGCGCAAGAACGCGTCTGGGCCTACGATCAATCCATCGAGCAGATCAGCGAACATGTCTATCGCTGGGGCTCCGATAATCAGTTCGGAGTCTACATCCTGACGGATGAAGGTATCATCGTTATCGATGGCCATTACTGCGGCTCCGGAACGGTCTCCTGGCTCAAGGATCAGCTGACGCAGCGTTATGATGTACCGGTCAAGTACGTGATCCTAAGCCATGATCATCCGGATCATGCCTGTGGATCAGAAGTTTTCAACGATACCGCGACCACCATCAGCCACCGCAACCTCAGGCCACATATGCTTTTCGAGCAGCGGGTCTCGGCCATACCGGAGATTACGTTCGACGATGAGATGGACCTGCATCTCGGCGGCGTGCATGTCAGGCTGCTTTATTTCGGCCCAACCCATAGCGATAACCTGATCCAGATCCATATTCCCGACGAACGCGTTCTGGTTGCGATCGATTCCGCCAAGGGCCGCTCACTATTTCCTGACTTCCGCGATATGGATGTCAACAATCAGCTTGAGGTCATGAAGATCTTGGCCAATCTACCGGACGTGGATATCGTCCTGCCGGGCCATGGGCCGGTTGTAGATCAGGATGCGTTCATGGACCACTACCGCTATCTCGACGCCATGAAGATGAGCGTCCTGCAACACATGGCGGCCGGGCGCACGCTCGCGGAAATCAAGACACTTGTCGCCTCTTCACACATGGAGGCATTCGGGGACTACCGCGGCATGGACGCCTTTCTGGTGCCGAATATCGTGACGATGTACGACTACCTGTACCGATACCGCGAACCGAACGTGAGCATCAAACAAGATGAGGCGGTCCTGTGTATCGAAGACTCGACTCAGTGTCGCACGAGCGTACTCGATCTGTGACGCAGATTTAGGCGGTTCGCTCCTCTCGTAGGTAACCCGCCGTCGAGAAGATCGCGGCGAGCACCCAGAACAGCGGCCCCAGGCCGGCCGGATAAATCGGCAGGTCCTGCGGAATAAAGACGATGAAAATGAAGCCGAGATCGACGACACTCAGCGTGACGATGTTAATCCAATAGCCCATGGTGCTGTTGCGCCAGTTCCAGCGTATACCGACGACGATCGCAATGACGCCGAAGAAGAGCAGGTGCCACGCGCCTTGTACGATTCTGGCTTCGAGCATGCTCGGGTCCATCCCCGCGCCCATTTGATAGAGACCGTTAGCCGCGTAGACGTGCAGTAACCCCCAAATCACGAAAAACGTTGCGCCGATTCGATGCATCATGGTGATCTCTCCACGCCGTTGTTCGGTCTTCTACTGTTGCGAATGCTAGGGCCGCCGATTGAGCCGATCCATCCGGCATGTTATACGTTTCTGCCAGGGCGCCGCAATCAGACACAACAATCGCGCCACTCGCCGACTCACAGGAGACCTCACCATGTCCGCATCCAACCGAAATAAACAGCTGTTCCGATGTCTAGCCGTCAGTATTGCCGCCACATCGCTTGCGCTCGTCGCCGGCTGTAGTAGCGACCCGCAACGCTACGAGTACATCCACACGGCAGGTGTCGAGCTCGGCTACAACATGCCGTACACGCCGGCGATCAAAGTACATTCAGGCAAGCTCGTGTTTCTCTCCGGTGTGACCGCTGCGCCGATCTACCACAGCCACCCCCATGTACCCGCCGAGTTCGACGATCTGTCGTTCGATGCGGGAAGTCAGGCCACATTGACCATGGCGAACCTCAAGCTGGCGGTTGAGGCGGCCGGCGGACAACTTTCGGATATCGTCCAACTGACGCGTTTCATGGTAGATCAGGATGCGAATCAAGATGCGATCAACGCGGCCATCGCCGTAGCCTGGGGCAGTGACCACCGTCCGGCCAGCACGTCGATTGAAATTCCGCGACTCGCAACCGACCCGCGCTTGGTTTTGGAGATCGCCGCTATCGCGGTCGTGCCAGAATGACGCATCGCGACGCCGCCCTGCACGGCACACGAAACCGGTGCGTTACAGCTCCGAATAAACGATCTCTCCACCGATCACGGTCATGACCGAGCGAAGGTTCTCGATCTCCGCTTCCGGCACCGTCAGATAGTCACGGTCGAGTACGGCGAAGTCGGCGAGCTTGCCAGGCTCGAGGCTACCGAGATCATTCTCGCGGAACAACATATAGGCATTGGTACGCGTATGCGCAATCAACGCCGCCTCGCGAGACACCGTTTCGACTAACGTCTGATCTCCAGACCCCGAACGTCCGCTGACGACCCAGCCCAGCGTATGGAACGGATTCGGGCTCGCAACCGTGGTCGCATCAGAACCGAGGCCCCAAACGCCGCCGAGGCCGTGAATGGTTCTTACCGGCGGCATATGCAGGCCGGCTTCGCCGGCACTCCGCATCCGTTCTGGCGACATGTTCCTGCGCGAGGCATGCACGGCGAACACCATTCCCAGGTCGATCGCGCGGAGGATGGAGTCCGGCGAGATCGCATCGTTGTGCGCGATGGTCCAGCGCAAATCACCGATCGGATGCGTCTCATTGACGAGCTCGAAGACGGACAGCATGTCGCGGATCTTTTCGTCGCGCGAGGAATGCTCGTTCAATTGCCAGCCGTTTTCCGCGGCCGCAATGGAGATTGCTTCGAACTTATCCAAGTCCTCCTGAGAAATCTGCCACGGTTGCGCCCGCATCGGGCGATACACGGTTTCGCCGTAGCCGAATTGCGCGAAGCGTAAGCCCGTCATGTCGGGGCTAAGACTCTCGAGTGCCGTGATGATCTCCTCGGCGGAGCCGCCGCCGACACCGGTCTGGCCATTGAGCGAGTAAAAAACACGCATGCTCAAGTCATCGTTAGCAGCCGCGCGTCTAACGGCGTC
>SMWC01000001.1 GCA_004357505.1 Gammaproteobacteria bacterium
TACGACCAGTACCTTCATGGCACGCTCATCCTCTTTTAACGCTCGCTAATGCCGGAAGTGCCTCATACCCGTCAGGACCATAGCCATGCCGTGCTCATTCGCTGCTGCGATGACTTCATCATCACGCACCGACCCCCCGGGCTGAATCACCGCAGTGATGCCGTGTTCAGCAGCAATATCGATCCCATCGCGGAACGGGAGAAAAGCATCCGAAGCCATCGCCGCACCGTTGAGCGGAAGCGCCTCGTCGGCCGATTTCATTGCGGCGACACGGGAGCTCATGACGCGGCTCATCTGGCCGGCGCCTATTCCAAGTGTCTTGCCATCGCGGGCGTATACGACCGCGTTCGATTTGACGTACTTCACCACGGTCCATGCGAAGCGCATATCGGTCAGCTCGGCGTCGGATGGCTTGCGCGTCGTCACGACTTTGAGCTGCACGCTGTCCAGGTTGCCGCGATCCCTGTCCTGAAGCAGCAGCCCCCCGTCCACCGAGCGTAGGTTCCATCCGTAGCGTGATTCACCAGCGTCTTCTGGAAGGGCCCCGACTTCCAGTACGCGCGTATTCTTTTTCTTCGCGAGATTTTGGCGCGCCTCCGGTTCCACGCGCGGAGCGATGATGACTTCGACGAACTGTTGGTCGATGATTGCGGCTGCAGTTGCGCCATCCAACGGTCGATTGAACGCAACGATACCGCCGAATGCGGATGTTGGATCCGTGCTATAAGCCGCACGATAGGCCTCTAGCGGGCTCGGCGCGACGGCAATTCCGCATGGATTGGCGTGCTTGACGATGACACACGCGGAGTCCTGAAAAGCCTGCACACATCGGAGCGCAGCGTCGCCATCCGCGACGTTGTTGAATGAGAGTGGCTTCCCTTGCAGCAATTGAGCGCTCACGATCGTCCCGCTACTCTCGCCCGGGTTGCGGTAGAAGGCTGCTGCCTGGTGAGGATTCTCACCGTAGCGAAGCGTCGTCACCTGTCGCCAAGCCAGTACCAGGGGATCCGGGAAACGATCGCTGCTGCCATACTGCTCTTCTAAGTAGCGGCTTATCGCCGCATCGTACTGGGCTGTGTGCCTGAAGGCGGTAATTGCCAGACTGGCTTTGAGGTCGGACGACGGTTCGCCTGCTCGGAAGGCGTCAAGCACACGTTCATAGTCGTTAGGATCCACAAGCACGGTAACACGGGCGTGATTTTTCGCGGCGGCTCTCAGCATGGCTGGACCGCCGACGTCGATATTCTCGATTGCCTTCTCGACGGTGCAGTCAGAGCGGGCGATGATTGTTTCGAAGGGGTAGAGGTTTACGACGAGCAGGTCGATCCAACCGATGCCGTGTTCCGCTAACACATCATCGTCTATCCCCGCTCGAGCCAATAGTCCGGCGTGAATGGCCGGATGGAGCGTTTTCACTCGCCCGGAGATGATTTCCGGGAAGCCTGTGATATCGGCGACGTTGGTTACCGGCAGGCCTGCGTCTCGAAGCGTACCGGCGGTGCCACCAGTCGAGACCAACTCGAAGGAGAGATTTAGTAAGCCTTCAGCGAGAGGGACGAGTCCTGTTTTATCGGCGACGCTGAGTAGGGCTCTGTGGTGCTGGCTCACCGGCCGGCTCATCTACCTAGAAGCTTGTAGGTCTTGAGCTTCTTGCGCAAAGTACCTCGATTAATGCCGAGAATCTCAGCGGCTTGGCTTTGATTACCGTCCGCATACTCCATCACGGTTTTAAATAACGGTTTCTCGACCTCGCGAATTACGAGCTGATAGAGCGCCGCAGGCTTATGGCCGTTGAGGCTCGTAAAATAACCACGTAGTGCTTCGTCGGTGAGTGCGCTAAGAGGCTTGTTTCGGACCCCCATAGCGGGGGAAGCTACGGTCGGCTTCCTTTTTTTCTTGCCGATTATTTTTTTTCTACTGGTCGTCTTCACCACCTCGTTCCCTCCCCGAACGCACACGTCTAGCCACGGCCTCGCGTGAAAATCGATTACAAAATGCCCGCGTGAGTTCGAGTTGTTCTCGAGCTGTTTCGACACGCACTACCCGATCGCGAAAGTTATCCGCCCCACCCTGATACTGCGCATACCAAGCTAAATGCTTGCGACCAATGCGAACCCCTGTCGATTCGCCGTAGAAGGAGTAGAGACTATCGAGATGACTGAGGATAATATCACGGACAGACCGTAAGGGAAGATCTGAATTTTCGTCTCGGTCTTTCGAGAGGAAAGTTTTAATTTCAGAGAATATCCACGGTCGACCGCGGGCAGCACGCCCGATCATGATGCCATCAGCGCCGGTGTAGTCGAGCACGGTTTGCGCTTTTTGCGGCGAGTCAATGTCACCGTTGGCGATAATTGGAATCACGACGGCTCGTTTAATATCGCGGATGGTGTCGTACTCTGCATCGCCGGAGAACCCGCAACTTCGAGTTCGGCCATGGACCGTGAGTGCTGCGACGCCGCAGTCCTCAGCGATCCTCGCAATTTCTACGCCATTGCGGGACTCGGCGCACCAGCCCGTTCTAATCTTCAGAGTCACCGGCACGTTGATGCGCTCGACTACGCGCTTCAGGATACGGCGCACAAGGGGCGGATCCCTGAGTAGGGAGGAGCCTGCGAGACGCCGGCAGACCTTCTTTGCTGGGCAGCCCATATTGATGTCAACGATAGCCGCCCCTTGCCTCTCCGCACATTCAGCCGCCTCTGCGAGCATCTCCTCATCGTAGCCCGCGATCTGGATAATGCGCGGCAAACTTTCTCCCCATGCACTGAGGCGCTGCCGAGACTTCTTGCTTCTCCAGAGCGTGATATCGGAGGTGATCATCTCGCTCGGCGTCATTCCCGCCCCGAGTTCCGCGCATAGACGTCTGAAGGGCGCGTCAGAGATGCCAGCCATCGGCGCCAAGACGATCGGATTAGGAAACTCGAGTGCGCCGATTCTCATCTGCAGGAACGCTGCGCCTAATCGAAAACGGCGTCGGCCTTGCAGGCGACGATGCCGGCTGCGACTTCGACGCAGACATCCAGCTCGAAGCCGTAGGCGTCCTCGTTCCGGTCCACGACGTCGAGCCTCGCCGGTACCGTGGTGCCTGCCGCCATCAGGCGATCTGCTCCATGGTCCGGCGGAAGATACTTGGCCGGCGCAAACACACGGCTGCCAACCGTCTGTTCCCAGCGGTCCGTGAGTTCCAAGTGGATGCTCGGATACGGCTGGGCTGCCGGTCCATTGTTTCGAATTCGCGCGGTAATAGTCAGTGTGGCCTCGCCGGTCGTGCTGGGTTCGGTCGTCGCGACCCAATCCAGAATCTCGTATTGCCCAAGATCCCACTCGGGCGTGATCTCGAATCCCAGCGCGCTATAGCCGGCACGCACGAGCGGGCCGATCATAGGTCGAGTCGCCAGCTCGGCCCGAAACGCGTGGGTTGTCTGCAGCGTGAGCAGGATCACCAGCACGATGGAGCCGGCGAGCCATCGATACGACTTGGTGCCTTGCCGAACGCTCTCCTGTGAGCCCTGCTCGAGTGACGCTGGGGGACTGTCTAATTCGAGGTCATCCGACAGAGCCGCATCGATCTCTTCAGCTGTCATGTTCTTGTTGAACGCGGTCGCGGCCAGCGCCAAGGAAATTTCCGGTGCCGGTGAGTTGTCTTGGCTGGACAGCTCCGTGTCCGCCAGGATCACGATACTAGCCGAGCCCGCGTTGGGCGATCCCGTAACCATTCGCTCCGTCGCCTGTGGGGATTCAGATTGTGTTTCTGTATCGGATTGTTGTTCGCCTAGCCCGTCGTAGGCGAGAAAGACCGTATCACAGCAGCCGCAACGTACCTTGCCATCCGCCAGGAGCAAAACCTTGGCAGTGATGTGGAAATTAGTCTGACAGTCTGGGCAGCGTGTAAACAGCATGAGCGTAACTCTGAGGATACAGCAGCGGCATGGTGCCGGCACGTCGTACTATTTCAATCCAAGGCGTCTCTCCAGATAACTGATATCGGTACCGCCTCTCTTGAAAGCGGCGTGCTGAAATATTTCTTGATGAAGCGGAATGTTGGTATGTATGCCTTCCACGACAACCTCGTTAAGTGCTGTCGTCATGCGAGCAATGGCCGATTCGCGGTTCTCGCCATGTGCGATAAGCTTGCCGATCAAGGAATCATAGTGAGGCGGAACGACGTAGCCGCTGTACATATGGCTGTCAACGCGAATTCCCGGTCCGCCTGGCGCATGCCACAGGCTGACCGTACCAGGAGAGGGCATGAATGTCTTCGGATCTTCCGCATTGATACGGCACTCGATCGCATGTCCCGACCACGTAATGTCCTGTTGCCGCCACTGTAGCGGCTCGCCAGACGCGATCAGCAGCTGCGCTTTGACGATATCGCGCCCGGTCACCATCTCCGTGACCGGATGCTCGACCTGCAGGCGGGTATTCATCTCGATGAAGAAAAATTCACCGTCCTGGTAGAGAAACTCGAATGTGCCTGCCCCACGGTAGCCGATCTCGATACAGGCCTCGGCGCATCTGTCTCCCATTCGCGAGCGCACCTCGGCAGAGATGCCCGGCGCGGGTGATTCCTCGACAATTTTTTGATGGCGCCTTTGCATGGAACAATCTCGTTCCCCCAGGTGGATGGCGTTGCCATGGTTGTCGGCGAGAACTTGAAATTCGATATGTCGCGGATGTTCCAGAAATTTCTCCAGATAAATCCGGTCGTCACCAAATGCGGACAACGCTTCTCCCTTGGTTACGGCAATCGCACTGAACAAGGAGGCTTCACTATGGACGACGCGCATCCCGCGGCCTCCGCCTCCCGCGGACGCCTTGATGATGATTGGGTAACCAACGTTTCGGGCGATTCGTGCATTGTCCTCATTGTCTTCCGTCAACAGCCCGTCTGAGCCGGGGACGCAGGGAACGCCCGATTCCCGCATAGCGCGGATCGCAGAGACCTTGTCCCCCATCAGTCGCATCGTCTTGGGATCCGGGCCGATGAAGATAAACCCACTCTCCTGAACCTGCTCCGCGAAATCGGCGTTTTCCGATAGGAATCCATAGCCGGGATGAATGGCGACCGAGTCGGTGACCTCGGCCGCGGCGATCAAAGCCGCCATATTGAGATAGCTTTGCGCGGAGGCCGGCGGTCCGATACAAACCGTCTCATCGGCCAGCAGAACATGTTTGAGATTGGCATCGACCGTGGAGTGCGCTGCAACGGTCTTGATGCCGAGTTCCTGGCAAGCACGGACAATTCGCAGGGCGATCTCTCCGCGGTTTGCGATCAGAACCTTGTCAAGCATCGAGCCGTTAATCTTCGATTATGAATAGCACTTGCCCGAATTCCACTGGCGTGCCGTTTTCTACCAAGATGCTGACAACTTTACCGGCGACTTCGGACTCGATTGAGTTCATCATTTTCATCGCTTCGACGACACACAATGTGTCACCGACCGCGACCTCGGATCCGATCTCGACAAATGGTTTTGCTGCTGGAGCCGGGCCTGAATAAAACGTTCCCACCATCGGTGCAGTTACTTCCTGGCCACTGCGTACCGGGTCTGGAGTGGCAGCTTCCACGGCTGCCGGCTCCGCGGCAGCAGCAGGTGGTGAGGCGCCGATTGGCGCGTCACGAGAATAGCGGCTTATACGTACGGACTCTTCGCCCTCGGATATCTCGATCTCCGCTATCCCGGATTCCTTGAGCAGCTCGATTAGTTTTTTTACTTTTCTTATGTCCACTGCTTACTCCTTATGACCTAGCGGTGCATTTGTCGTGTGGAGTTTCGTCAGGCAGCTTCGAGATGACGTTCAGCCGCGATCAAGGCCAGTTCGTAGCTTGTGATGCCGAAGCCGGCGACGGTCCCGATCGCGATATCAGAAAAAAATGATTGTTGCCGGAAATCTTCTCTGGCGGCGACGTTTGACAGATGAATCTCAATAAAAGGAATGCCGACCGCAAGCAGCGCGTCCCTTAAGACGATACTGGTATGCGTGAATGCAGCCGGGTTGAAGAGAATCAGTTCGATGCTTTCCTCGCGCGCTGCGTGGATACGTTTGAGCAGCTCGTGTTCGGCATCGTTCTGGTAGCACAGGAGCTCATGGTGCCGTTCTTCGGCCAACTGAGTGAGGCGAGTTTCGATCTCCTTGAGGGTGGTGTGCCCATAGAGCTCCGGCTGCCGCTGACCTAGCAGACTCAAATTTGGGCCGTTGATGAGCAGTAAGCGCGCCATATCCGAAGATCGCAGCAATTAGAGTCAGTTTACACCATTTTCGCTGCAGTTAGCGGCAGATTCTGAACTTGCGGCTGCGCTGGATTACATCCGTCCGCTGAGGCGGGCACGGGCGCGGGAGACATCGGTGGTGCCGGTCTCAAGATCCTCGAGGACGCTGAGTAGATCGTCGAGGTCTTGAGGGTGTAATTCGCCGGTATGAACACCCAGAACATGGCCCTGAGTATCGGTAAAAACGCTGAAGGGCAGAGCGAAGAAATCTGCGCCGAATGCTGCTGCTGCGTCCATCGCGTCGGCCTCGCCGATCAGAACCGGGTAGTTGAATTCCAACTTCTCCATGAACGCGCGGACCGGATCCGGCCGATCGACGGCGATCCCGACGACCTGTACCGAGCGGTCACGATGACGCTCCTGATACTCGATCAGAAGTGGTATTTCCCTCAGGCAAGGCGCACACCAGGTGGCCCAAAAGTTGACCAGCAATGCCTTGCCCGGCCAGCTTCCGATGGACTGTAGTTCCCCGGCCGGATTGTGCAGCGTGAACTCGGGTAAGGTCTCCACCGGCCCGGTCGTCGCGACGACTCCCGTCACGTCCGGGATCGGCACCAGCTCCAACGCGCGATAGCCGAAGTACGCTAGAACGGCGATGTTGCTGAGCAGAAAAGTGACTAGCGCTGTGCGAGCCATTTACCGGCTCGACGCTATAACGCAGCCAGCCGTCGAACGTGTGTCGCGAATTCTTCTGCACGAACGTATCCAACCAGCTTGTATGCCGGTTGTTCCTGACCGGCGCTATCGAAGAATGCAATGGTCGGTGGACCGAAGCTGCCAAAGTACTTCAATAGCTCTTTATCATCAGCATCGTTGTCCGTGACGTCTGCCTGGAGCAGAACAAAGGGCTCCAGTGCGGCGATCACATCGGCGTCGGAGAAGGTGTATTTCTCCATTTCTTTACAAGAGACACACCAGTCTGCGCTGAAATCGAACAGCACCGGGGTACCCGCAGCGCGGGCGCTGGTCAGGGCGACCTGAAGTTCAGTGACCGATTCCACCGGTTCGAACGCGAGATGCCCGGTGGAAAGGCCTTGTGCTGATCCCGCCAGCAGGCTGCCCCGCGGGATCGGCTCGAGTGGATCGTCGCCGCCAAGCGTCACGCCGACAAGCATCAGGGCACCGTAGATACAGGCCATGACGCCGATTCCCTTGCCCAGGCGCCTGATGGCCGGTGCGGTCTCGGGCAGAGGCTCGAAAGCGCCGAGAAACACGCCCGTCAAGAAAACCAGTAAGGCCCACAGCAATAGCGTGATACTACCCGGCAGTACACGCTCCATCATCCATATCGCCATCCCCAGCATCATGACGCCGAAGCTCGCTTTCACGGTGTCCATCCACGCCCCGGCTTTCGGCAGCAGCTTCCCGGCGGAGGCGCCGAGCAGCAATAACGGCGAACCCATGCCCATGCTCAATGCAAACAAAGCCCCGGCTCCGCGGACGACGTCACCGCTTTGGCCGATGACCGCCAGCGTGGCGACGAGCGGAGGCGCGACACAGGCTGTTACGATCAACGCCGAGAGCGCACCGATGATGGCTGTACCGACAAACGTACCGGTACGCTGGTTATTCGATAGGTTGGCCAGGCGCGTCTGGACTGCGGCGGGCATTTGCAGCTCGAACATGCCGAACATACTCAGTGCCATACCGACGAACAGCGCGGCGAACAGCGCTATTAGCCAGGGTTCTTGAAACGCCGCCTGCAGTTGTGAGCCAGCCGACGCGGCGAGGGCACCGCCGATCGTGTAGGTCACGGCCATACCCATCACATAGGCTAATGATAGTGCGAACCCGCGCCCGGCCGTCACGTTGTCACCTTGCCCGGCGATGATGCCGGACAGGATCGGTACCATCGGCAGCACGCACGGCGTAAAGGCCAGCAGTAAACCTAAGCCGTAAAAGGTGCCCAGAACCAGCCACCAGGAA
>SMWC01000002.1 GCA_004357505.1 Gammaproteobacteria bacterium
CGGACTGATGATTGTCGATCTGTCCGATCCGGCGAACATCACCGAAGTGTCGCGCTGGCACGTGCCCGGCCAATTGCTCGGCGAGGAAGACGAGTACAAGAAGTACTGGTTCGCCGGCGATCATGCCGCCTGGACCGCATCCCACGGCGCGCCGTGTACGCCCGTGCGTGTCGAGGAAGGCGGCCGGTACGGCTACGGCGGCTTTGGCCATTTCGGCTTGATCACGTTCGACTTCAGCGATATCCGCAACCCGAAAGCCGTGAGCCAATTTCTCTGGGACGCCGAAGCGATCGGCGGCATTCCCTACCACACGGTACTGCCGATCGTCGACGGCAACGGACGCTTCAATAACATACTGATCGGTCTGCCCGAGGCGATCGAGCCGGACTGCCGCGAGCCGTTCAAGCCGGTGCAGGTCATCGATGCGAGCGACCCGGCGAATCCGGAAGTCGTCGGCCTCTTCCGACGGCCCAAGCCGCCCGAGGATGCGCCGTACGCTGACTTCTGCTTGTCGCGTGGCCGCTTCGGCACCCACAATACGCACTCGTTCATTCAGCCCGGACGCTCGAACCCGAATCTCGTCGCGACGACGCATTTCAATGCGGGCATCCGTATTACCGACATCTCCAATCCGGCGAGACCACAAGAGTTGGCCTGGTTCCTGCCACCGCGCGGCGGCGAGATCGAGGACTACGATAGCTGGCGCCGCGGCGACACCGAGACCGTGTTTATCGAGTGGGATCGCAACCTGATCTGGGTCGGCACACACGCCGGTACGTATTGCCTGTCGTGCCCGGCGCTCGGCAGCCCGGTACTCGAGCCGCGGGTCATCGAACGCTGGACCGTGCCGCACGGCAACCGTGGTTGGAACACCTAACGCTCGCTGCGATCCGGAGCCCCGACCTGATGCCCACAGTAACGCAGCGTGTCATCGGACTGAGCCTCATACTATTCACGTCGCTCGCCAATGCCCATCACGGCTTCGCTGCCCATTACGATCCAGAGAAAATCATCAGGATCAAAGGCACCGTGAAGCAGTTCGACTTCGTCAATCCGCACGCGGTGTTGTATATCGAGGGCACCAACGAGAGCGATGAAGCAGTCGTATATGTCTGCGCATTGCAGGCGCGTACGCAACTGGTTAGACGCGGCGCCGATGAGACATTGTTCACGGTCGGTGAGTCGATAACAGTCGAAGGCTTTGCCGCCAGACGCGACCCGCTTGGCTGTGAATTCGGCACAGGGCAGTTCGAGGACGGCAGTATTTTCACGATGCGCAGCCGCGTCGGAGAGACGATCTTCGCCGAGAATCGGGCGCCACCGTCACCGGCAGGCGCGACCGGTTCGGTCTTCGGCAATTGGATCCGCCCGACGCTGTCGGGCGGTGGCGGAATGGGCCGCTCTACCGGACAGGATTCCATTACACCCACTGGCGAACGGGCGCGCGCAGCTTACGACCCGATTCGCGATAACCCGGTCGTGCGCTGCGATCCGACCAGCCCGGTACGCAACTGGGGCGCACCCGGACTAGTGACGTCCATCCGTCAGGTCAACAGCCAGATTTTCATCTATCACGAATCCATGGACGTCACGCGCACGATCGAGATGAACCTGCGTGAGCACCCGGACGATATCGAACCCAGCAACATGGGCCATTCGATCGGCCGTTTCGAAA
Source organism: Gammaproteobacteria bacterium (assembly GCA_004357505.1). Lineage (GTDB taxonomy): Bacteria > Pseudomonadota > Gammaproteobacteria > Steroidobacterales > Rariloculaceae > SMWC01. The sequence goes on from SMWC01000002.1 coordinate 1,676, forward strand.
ACGGGTCACTGGTCATCGAGTCTGTGGGCTTCCCGGCAGGCGTACTCGTCGGCTCGACACTCCACACCGGCGACATGACGATGACCGAACGGCTGACCGTCGAGCCGGATACCGGCGCACTTGAAGTAGCTTGGACGGTGATCGACCCGGCTTACTACTCGGCACCGCTTACGGGCACCCAGACTCTCGCCAGGACCGACCAGAAGGTCGCCCGTTACGACTGTGTCCCGGAGGCACTGCCGGCGAACCTGTAAGGCCAGTCTGTTGAAGCTGGCGGGACTCAATCCCGCGGCTTCGACGGCTCGGTCGCCCCCGTCTTGCCGACCCGATCTGCGTGACTCCAGGCAATCGACATCGCGACGGGAAAGGCCAATACCAGCAGAATGATCAACGCATCTGCCGTCCAAGCCGGCAAGCGCATGACCGGGAACGTCGTGACCCCGATTTGCGTGAACAGCCCCGCGACAAGGACATAAGCGACTACGGCCTTGACGATATGGCGCCGTTTAAGCTCCTGGAGGAATGAACGCATGCTGACAGTCCGGCTCGATCAGCCGTGAATCTTATCCCGTGTGGTCCGTTATCGGCCGGAAACTGGGCCATAGCCCCGATTTCCGAACTTAAAGCCCAGCTTATATTAAACCCGTCGTGAAATTGACGGCTGAATTGGGTAATCTGGTCGGCCGATGACCTGAATTGGTAACGGATCCGCCCGGCCAGGTCTGGAGACCACGATAACAAGCACTCAGCATGACACTCCAACGATACACACGAGTACGCAAGCAGCTTTTGACCCTGGCAGCGGCCCTAGGCGGTACGCTCCTGGCCGCATGTGCGTCCTCCCCCCCGACCAATCAGGACGCGATCGCATCACAAACCGCTGAGGACATTCCGGTCGTTACGCCGGAGGCTCCCCCGCACTCGTTGGCGACACACCGGGCCGCCGAGGTGGCTCAGGCCGTGTGGTTGCTCGGTAAAGTGTCGCTGATCGAACCCCTGATCCGGCCGTTCTCGACCGAGAAGGCGCTGATCTCGCTGCTGTTGAAATCCTCTCTCGGCTTCGCCCAACGAGTCGCGATCGATACGGTTCGGTTTCAGGCGCTCGAGAACGAGCCGATTCCGGTGATCGTCCCGCGCCTCGGAATGGACCTCGACGAGTGGGAGGCCGACCTGGCCGGCATCGCCGGAACCTCTACGCAAGGGACCGTCCGGTTCCTCGTTGACGGTGATGAGTATTTTCCGCGCATGATAGAGACCGTCAGAGATGCCGAGGAATCCATCGACATTCGCACCTATATCTTTGACAACGACGACTACGCTGTGAAAGTCGCCGACCTGCTCAAAAAACGCTCGGAAGACGTGAAGGTCAAGGTGCTTCTCGACGGCATTGGAGCCATCATCGGTACGCGAGTCGATCCCGATGAACTGTCGGATGATTTTCGGCCACCGTTAAGTATCACTTCCTATTTACGTGATGACTCCCGAGTCCGGGTACGAAAAAGCGGTAACCCGTATCTAACCGGCGACCACACCAAAACAACGATTATCGATGGTCGGATTGCGTTCCTTGGCGGGATGAATATCGGCCGCAACTATCGTTATGTGTGGCACGATCTGATGATGGAAGTCACGGGCCCCGTCGTCGATCTTCTCCAGCATGACGCGAATGTCGCGTGGGCTAAAGCAAGTTGGCTGGGCGATCTGGCGATGTTTGCCCGCGTCGTGACGCCGATGAATCGACGCGCCGATGATACGGGCGTGCCCCTGACGATACTGACGACGCGCGATCACGACTCGCAGCTTTACCGCGCTCAGCTCGCCGCTATTCGCCGTACCCAGAGCTACATCTTTATTCAGAGCCCCTATTTCTCCGACGATCTCATCCTGTTCGAGCTCGCGAAGGCGCGCCGCCGTGGGGTCGATGTTCGCGTCATACTGCCTACCGAAGGTAATCACCCGGCTCAGAGCCGCAGCAACGAGCTCGCGATCAACACGATGCTGAGAAACGGCATTCGAGTTTATCTGTACCCGGGCATGACACACGTCAAGGCGGCCGTATATGACGGCTGGGCGTGTTTCGGCTCGGCTAACTTCGACAAGTTGAGTCTGCAGATCAACGAAGAGCTCAATCTAGGTACCTCGGATCCCGATATCGTCGGCGAGCTTCTGGCTCGAGTGTTTATCCCCGACCTCGAGCTGTCCGAAGAGCTAACGACTCCCCGGCCGACCGACTGGACGCACCGGCTCGCTGAATTCGTATCGGACGAGATTCTGTAGAAGCCGCGATTATCAACATGCCCTACGCAAGTCGGCAGTCGCGGCCGGCTGGACGACGCTGTCCCTGTAAGTTTCCGGCATGGGATGGATATCCGGATGGAGTGCGTGCGCGAGTAGCTCCAGGCTGTCGACAAGACGCGGGCCGGGCCGGTTAAAATACGCGCTACCGTCGCAAAAGTAGATGCGATCATTCTCGACGCAAGGAAGCGCATGCCAACCATCCCGGCGCGCCAGACTTGGCAGATCCTCTAACGCGCGTTCCACCGAAAATCCGCAGCAGGCCACGAAGAGCACATCCGGCTGCGCAGTGCGGATGTCATCCCAACTCCGGGTGACGGAGGGCCTGCCCTCGTTGCCGAGACAGTCATGTCCGCCCGCCACTTTGATGAGATGTGGTGTCCAATGTCCGGCGTTGAAAGGTGGATCGAGCCACTCCAGGAAAACCACGCGGGTAGGCTCGCTTACCGCCGCCGCGGTGCGTGTCTTGACCGCCGCGACTCGAGCTCTAAGACGAGCGACGCTCGCGGCGGCGACAGCCTCAATTCCTGCTGCCTGACCGACCGCGATCATCGTAGTAAATACATCTTCGAGAGACATCGGCTCAAGATTGATGACGGTCGGTTGCCCGGGCAACGAGCGTACGGCATCTTCCACATCGTCAGCTGATACCGCGCAGACGTCGCACAGAGCCTGGGTGACGATGACGTCGGGCCGTAGCGTCCGCAACAGCTCGAGATCCAGGAGATAGAGCGCGCTGTGGGTGCGAAGGTGGTCGCGGACTAGTCGATCGATCTCATCGCTGCGCGCGTTCTTCGGAATCACGCTGGATGTGACTACCGGCAGCTTTCGAACAACGAGCGGATAATCGCATTCGTGCGAGACGCCAACTAAATTCGATTCGAGCCCGAGCTCGCAAATTATCTCGGTGGCGCTGGGTAACAATGAGACGATTCTCATCGGCGCCGCTCGAGTCACAAGCTAGCGGGCAGATTCGCGCGGCGGCGGAGCACCGACGATAACATCTCTTGGCCACCGAACAGTATTGCCGCGTAGAACCCGTCACCGATCAGCATCACGCCGTAGAACGGAATCGCGAGTACATAGCACTCGACTAAGCCGCTCAGCGTCGGCGGATAGAAGCCGCCCAACCAGACACCAAAATTGGAGAGCACGAAGAACACGGTCGTCGACATTACGACGGCAGATCCGATTCGGCCGGCCGATCGCCGCGGCGCGATAATCCATCGCCCGATCAACGGCCCAGCGAGGAACCCAAGATACACAAAGACCATAACGGTCGGGTGATAGAGCCCTGTGATCAGATCTGCCACGAGCAGCGCACTCAGCGGAACGAGCCACGCGATGCGCGGCCGACAGTTCGCGCCGGCAAAAAGCCCGAGCGCACCGATGGGCGTGAAGTTCCATGCGTGCGGCACAAGGCGCGCGACGACGCCCAGAACGATCAAAAAGTACGGCATAGTTTGTTCTCCAGAAGCATCACAGCCCTATCCGAACGCCAAAATATGCGCCGACGCCCGGTGTACTAAAGCCTACGACGTCCTCATAGTTCTCGTCCAGAAGATTCTCGATACGACCGATGAGCTGCACGGTTGGCGTCAACCGATAAGTTGCCGCAAGATCCACAAGCGTATAGCTGTCAAGACCGACGCGCTCCGACGGTAATGGAAACGGCGGAAAGAAAATATCGTCCTGACTGCCGTTATAAGAGACATTCAAGTTAAAGTTAGCGCGCGGCCACGGTGAGAAGTTCAAATTTACGGCCAGCATATTTGTCGGCCGGCGCAGCTCATCAACTTCATCTCCGAGTGACGCCAGCTCAGTACTATCCGTATAGGTATAGCTGGCCGACAGGTCGAGATGATCGCCCGGGCTCGCGGTGAACTGCAGCTCGATGCCTTGCCGCCGACTCTTGCCCGGGCGATTCGCCGCAGTAAATAGAAACGTCCCGGGGTCAAAGACGAAACCGTCGATCTCGTCTTCGAGTTGTTCGTCAAAATAAGTCGCTGCGATCGATAAACTATTGTTGCGGAACGATTGCTCGAAACCGATCTCCCAGCCCTCGGATCGCTCGGGCTTCAGGTCCTGGTTGCCGACGAACTCGCCGGAGAAGAAGCCGAATCTTTCGATAAACGTCGGTGATTTTTGACCCGTTCCAAGACTTGCATGAAGTCGCGTGCCGGAAGCATCGACTAGGTAGGACCCTGTGACCCGATACGTATTGACGTCGTCGAAATCGCTGTTGTCGTCGTGGCGTAGCGCAGCAGAGAACGAAAACGGCCCGAGCTCCAGCCCTTGATACTCCAGCACGTAACCGGTCGTATCGACTTCTTGATCTTGATTCGGATCACCGAACGGGCTCGCGGTACCGCGTTGGGAGAATCTTTGCTCTTCTCGATCGACAGCGAACGTCAGCCGATGAGAATCTGATTCGGTCAACGCCAGGCTGGTCTGATAATAGAACCCCAGCTTCTCGGCAGCCGTCGAGCCAAGCGATAGACCATCGCCGAAGTTTTCATTATCAGTTTCCAACCGTGTGACGCTGAAGCGGTGAGTCCAACGATTCTCGAGGACTGCCGTCGCAACCGACACGCGTAGATATTCCTGCGTGGCGTCTGTTTGCCTGTCCGCGTCGACAGGCAAACCGGTCGTGACGAAGTCGATAGCATCGTAATCTCGCACCGAGTCGGTGTGCCGAGCGAAAAATTCGAGCCGAGTCCGCTCGGATAACTGAGCCCCGGCATTAAGATTCAGGGTCGTGTTTCGGTTGCCATCGTCCTCATCACCGACCCGTGAGATATTGGAGCCGTCCGTATCCACGCGAGAGACGCTGACGTTGATGTCGTAGATGGCGCCCGTGGACGTTAAGTGTCCGCCCACATGTGTCGTGCCAAAACTACCCGCTTCCAGAAAACCGTTCGCGCTGAATGGCTCAGTGCCTCGAGTCGTGATCAAATTGACGATACCTGCCAATGCGTCGCTGCCCCATAGCGCACTCTGCGGCCCGCGTATGATCTCGATGCGATCGATCCCGGTCACCAGGAGTTGATCGAACTGGAACTCATCGCCCAATGCGGGATCGTTCGCCTCGACTCCGTCGATCAGGACCATGACCTGGTTGGCCTCCGCGCCGCGGACACGAAGCTGGGTCTGAGAACCGAACGTGCCGGCGCGACTGATCGAAAAACCCGGAACGTCGCGCAGCGCGTCGGTCACGTAGACGATCTGTCGGCGTTCGAGGTCTTCGCGACTAATGACGGTATAGGAACTACCGACGCGCGAGGCAGGAACCGGCGTTCGAGAAGCCGTGACGAGAATATTCTCGAGCGCGTCGTCAGACTGCTGCGCAGCGATAGTAGACGTCAGTACCACAAGGGAAAGAAAGAGGATTATCTTTTGCACGAGCCTACCTATAGACGCTCGCACCCGAGCGCCAGATAAAGGCCAGATCGCGGCACAGCAAGTAAACCTGCCGTTTAGACGGGAAAGCGTTTAGAGATCTGTTCGCAGAATCTTAAACACCCGGTTATTCCCTCCGCTAACCGACGTTAAACCAACTGCAGGCCGGTATACGGGCTCGCGAGTGAGCCGTGGCTCGGAGTGATCGCCTTCCCATGCTTTTCAGCACAGTGGCCTGATAACCACCCTTGGACTCGCTTACCGTTGCGGGGGCAGCGACGGCCTTGTCAAGTTGACGCACCGTCTTCCCGTTCAACCCTCCGGTAGATTCACCTTCGGGCACCTGCAACACTGTCCAATTCAGTATCGTGAAACCGCTACGATATTTCAAGTCTTTATCAGCCCACCAGAAACGGCTGATGAATTTACCGCTGGGGTTTTCTCTTTGGCGTCGGCACCAGGTTGACGCGGCCGCGTTTACCCAGTTGCCGTTCGTTCAACAGAACGACAATCTCCTCCACCGCGCTGGTGACGGCCTTGAGACTCCCTTGCCGGTAGCCGCGAATGGTGTTGGCGCCCTGTATGATCACATAATGATGCCAGTTGGCGCCTTCGGTACCGGGCGGTGGCTCGGTTTTGCGGACCGATACGATTTCGTAAGGACGAATTACTGCGGAAGTTTCATCGGTCATGTAGTTTCGTGTGCAGGCAACGACACGTGCCAGCTCAACGCTGGGCAGCGTAAGGTGTCAGTGGATCGAAGTTGCTGAGAGCGCCTACCAGCGATTGCCGCCGCCGAACCCACCACCACGACCGCCGGACCTCTTTTCCTGGGGTTTGGCCTCATTGACCTTCATCGGTCTGCCGTCGTAGTCGGTGCCGTTGAGGCTTTCGATTGCCGCCTGAGCTTCGGCGTCGGTGCCCATTTCGATAAAGCCAAAGCCCTTGCTTTGGCCAGTGTCGCGATCGGTGATCAGTTTGGCGGATTCCACGGTTCCGGATGCCGCGAATTTATCCGACAGTTCCTGCTCGGTCGCCGAGTACGGCAGATTGCCGACATAGAGTTTCCTGCCCACGATATCTCCTTCACTTTGACTCTAGAACCGCCTTAGATGAGGATCTGGGCACAAAACACCGGAGACTCAATGGAGCGGGTTGAACCGTTCAGTATATCTCAAAATGTTCGTTTCTGCGAAGCGTCGCCGCCGATGCTAGCGCCCGCCGCGCCCGCCTGACGGCCGTTGTACGGGCCTGCAGGGATGCTCCGGTTTCGTAGGATCGCAGACGTAGACGTTCTCGAAGTAGTTCCTCCACTGCCGCCAGGTTCGATTGGACGGATCGTACTTCCAGATCTTGCTGAGAATGAACAGCCGGTCATTGCCCAGCACGACCTTGTGTAGCGAGGCCACGCTCTGATCCTCGCTGAGTTCACAAAGCTGCTCCCAGAAAATCATCGAATAACCGTTATCCGGCTTATCGTCCCGGATCTTCGAGCTGTAGTCGGAACAATTCTCCTGGTTGCTTTGCGAACGGAGCTCGTAGACGCGCACGGCGGTCTCGATACCGGCGGTCGAGTGAAAGGCCTCCTGGCGCAGGGCTTCGGTCCAGTCCGAATGGTCCTGGCCGATCGGGAACAGGTAGGAGTCGGTCTTGGAGCCGTCGCTCAACGGCGCAGCCGGGTACCACTCCTCGGGCAGCGACAGGATCATCGTCTCCCGGTCCGTATTGGGCATGATTTCAGGCATCTCTGAAGGTCCACCGCCCCTACCGCCGCCGCCACCGCCGCCCCGCTGGGCAGCAGCATGCCCAGCACACAACAAGCCGACGCCGATCAGCGCCAGCGCGATGCTTGTTTTCATAGAGATTTCCCCACGTTCCCCTTAGAAGGGCAGATTTCGTACGAATTTATAGTAACGGCCGGCCACGCTCGCGGTTGACCGGCGAGTCTACATGGCCTTGGCGCCGAAGTGATGATTGGCGCGCCCGGAGGGACTCGAACCCCCAACACCCGGCTTCGAAGGCCGGTACTCTATCCAGTTGAGCTACGGGCGCGTGCGTAATCGAACGTTGCGGCAGTTATCCTACCGCAACTCAGCCGCAGACGACCTGCCTTGCCTGGCCGGGCATCGATCTATCGGCGAAGACGCCAAAAAGTGCCCACCAGCCATTGACGGACGCCTGAGTCGGGCGATAGGGTGCGCTCTGCAGCCGGCGTAACGCGGGCACCCTGACAACTCAGTAAGGATCAGTCATATGAAGCCAAACATGCGCATCCGGCACGCAATGTACATCTCACTCTTAGGCCTGGGCTTTGCGGAGTCATCCAGTGCGGCCACTGTCGCAGTATGCACGGACCTCGGTAATTTCACGATTGAGCTCTTCGATGAGCGCTCGCCCGCACATGTCGCGAACTTTCTGGAATACGTCGACCGAGGCTACTACACGGGAACGGTATTCCATCGCGTGATCGCCGGCTTCATGGTCCAGGGCGGCGGCTACAACCGCGAGTACCGTAACAAGCCTACCCTGACACCCGTGATGAACGAATCCAAGAACGGTGTCCGCAATGACCGCGGCACAGTCGCAGCCGCGAGAACCGGCGATCCACACTCCGCCACCTCGCAGTTTTACATCAACCTCGTTGATAACGCGTCACTGAACGCCTCCGGCGGCGATTGGGGTTACTCGGTGTTCGGCCGTGTCAGCGCCGGAATGGAAGTCATCGATGAGATCGCAGCGCTATCGACCGGCAGCGGCGGGCCATTTCGATCCGATGTCACCGACCCGCTCGTGGCCACCACATCCATGGCGCGCATCGTCGAGGATCGTTACCCGACATTATCGACAGAGGAACGTCACGCAACGCTGCTGCGAGAGATCGAAACCGCGGTCGCAGCGAACGACAATGCCACGGCCGCCGAGCGGTTCGGTGAGTACCGAGCCGCGTGCGGTGAATTAGAACCGGACCTGCTCTTCACGGAAGCGAGAGTCCTGGCCGCGGTCGACCGTAACCCCGCAGCGATCGAATCGTTGGACGAATTCCTGCGTGTTGCCGACACGACCAGTGAGACGTATTTGCAAGCGCTGTCCTTATCGAGACAACTCGATCCAGCCGTCAACGAACAACGCTCCGCGGCACAACAGCGCCTGGCCGAGCTCGCCGGTGATTGCGAATTTCCGACTGAGCCCACCACCCCCGACGCCAATATCGCCACGATGGAGCAGATGGTCGCGGGCCAAGACGATATCAAGACGTATATGGAGCAGAGCAACGAACTTCTGGAGTGCCTGGATGATCTCGCCGACGATCTCAAAGATGACGATCGTGAAATGATTATCGCAGCGTACAATAACGCCGTTGACGAACAGGAAGGCGTGGCGGAACGCTTCAACGCGCAGAGAGTCCTCTTTTTGTCGCTTCAATAAAGAACTAGAGGAGCGTGCCAGGCTACTACAAAGGTAAGCGAACCCGGAACATCTACCAACCGGGAGACACGAAGCCGTTTAAGCTCAGCCGGAGCAAGATCGATCGCTTTGTCGAGTGCCCGCGATGCTTCTACATCGACCGCCGCCTCGGCGTCGATCGACCGCCAGGATTTCCGTTCACGCTGAATCTCGCGGTTGATACACTGTTGAAGAAGGAGTTCGATATCCATCGAGCTGCGAACACGCAACACCCGTTGCTCGAAACCTACGGAATCGATGCCAGGCCGGTCGCCCATGAAAACCTGACTGCCTGGCGGCAGAACTTCGTCGGCATACAGCACCTGCACGAGAGTACCAATCTCCTGATCACCGGCGCGATCGATGACCTCTGGCAGGAGCCGGATGGCGCCTATGTCGTCGTCGACTACAAGGCCACCTCGAAGAACGATACGATCGATGTCCTCGATCAGCCCTGGCACGCGGGCTACAAGCGCCAGATGGAGATTTACCAGTGGCTGCTGCGCCGCTACGGACTGAAGGTCGCCGATACCGGTTACTTCGTCTACGCCAACGGCTCAACCGATGAAGCAGCGTTCGATGCGCGGCTCGAATTCGAACTCACGCTGATCCCCTACACCGGCAACGATGACTGGCTCGACGGCGTGCTCGAAGAAATCCACGCCTGCCTGAACAAAGACCACATCCCGACGGCCGGATTCAAATGCGACTACTGCCGCTACCGCTATGCGGTGGCCGAGGTGACGGCGTAACGAGAAAAATTAGAAGCAGGAAAACTCGATATGGCTAGCGAAAATTCAATCGTCATCAAACGTGTCTTTTCCGCCTCGGCCGAACGCGTGTTCGCCGCATGGACCGAAGTTGAGCTACTCAAGCAGTGGATGGGACCAGGCAAAGTCACGGTGTCGGTCGCCGAGGTCGACCTGCGA
>SMWC01000123.1 GCA_004357505.1 Gammaproteobacteria bacterium
CTGAGCCAGTGTCGGTCGCGCTGCGCCGATACTCGGCGACGATTCCGGATTTCTGCTCCAAATTCAATGCCATTCTTGAGTTACCCCGAACCGCCTCTGGCGCGGCTGCTATCTGGCTATACCCTGTTCTGGAAAGCCGCGTATTGTACTCGCACAGTCGCTTCAGCTCCAAGAAATCAAGCCAGGAAAAATGCGCCGTGGTACGAGCCGGCCCTCAGATTCCACCTCGCCGATCCCAAAAAATACCTGTTCGGGGTCGTACAGGCGCACCCAGCTCCTGGGCCAGTCATGCTCAGCGGATACCGCTTGGCCGTTGCTTAGACGGCCACAGAGCTCCTCTTGGAGCACGAGACGAGGCCACTGGGTCAGGGCGCTGTCGACCGGTCTGAGTATCGCACCGAGGCTGTCCCAGCCTTCCGACGCGCATGCCTCCAGCGTCTGAATCGAAACCATGTCCGTTTCCCGGAAAGGTTCCACTGCCGTTCTCCGCAACCCGACGACGTGTCCGAGCGTCCCCAACTCCTTAGCGATGTCTTCGACCAGCGTCCGAACGTAAGTGCCCTTAGAGCACGTCACGGTGAATTGGAGCCCAGGCCAGTCGAATGCGAGCAGCTCGATTGCTGTGATCTGCACCGAGCGCGCGGGCCGCTCCACTTCGATTCCTTGGCGCGCCAGCTGATAAAGCCTCCGTCCCTGGTGCTTTAGTGCCGAATGCATCGGGGGAACCTGCTCGGTCTCACCTAAAAATTTTGCGAGCACCATACGCACCGTTGCGATACTGAGATTCGATTGGCCCTGCTGCGCAATCAGCACACCGTGTGAATCTCCGGAATCAGTGGCCTCACCGAGCTTGGCGGACACCGCGTAAGTCTTACTAGCCCCAAGGAGAAAGGATGAAAGTCTCGTCGCGGCCCCAAAACAGATCGGGAGCATCCCGGTCGCAAGTGGATCGAGGCTCCCCGTATGCCCCGCCTTGTTTGCCTGAAAAAGCCGCTTCGCATCCTGCAGTACTTGGTTGGACGTTGGGCCACTCGGCTTGTCCAGCAGTAGTATGCCGTGGATGTCTCTTCCGCGGTCTCGCTTTCTAGGCATTGCTCGGACCGCCAGAGTTTATGGTGCCGGATCGTCGCCGGATTCAGAGGCGTCGCGATCTTTGGCAACGGCTTCGTCGATTAAGCGAGTGAGCTCAATTCCCTGTCGCGGCCCGTGATCTTGCTCGAAGCGCAGTTCTGGCACGCGGCGCATACTGAGCATTTGTCCGGCGCGCGATCGTAGAAAACCACCAGCTTTCTTCAGCGCCGCGATAACCGGATCTACATCCTCGTCAGGCCTCAGCGTGCTAAAGGCTACTTTCGCAGTGCTTATGTCGCCGCTAAGATCAACGGCACTAATCGTCACGCCAACGAGCCGTGGATCCTTAATCTCGTTAGACAGAAGTACGTTTAATACTCGCTGCAGCTCGGCCGCGACGCGCAACTTCCTGGGGTAGTCTCGCGGCATCGGCTAAAGAGATCGAGCGATCTCAGTACGGTCGTAACACTCGATCTGGTCTCCAATCTTGACATCGTTGTAATTCTTGATGCCAATACCGCATTCTGTCCCGGCTCGGACTTCGTTTACGTCGTCCTTGAAGCGGCGCAGAGACTCCAACTCGCCTTCATAGATGACAACATTGTCGCGTAGCACTCGAATCGGCTTCGTACGCCGCACATAGCCGTCGGAGATGATGCAGCCGGCGACGTTACCGAATTTCGGTGACCGGAATATCTCGCGAACTTCCGCAAGACCGAGTATTTGTTCCCGGATCTCGGGTGCGAGTAAACCGCTTACAGCGGCTTTCACATCATCAATGGCCTCATAAATTATGCTGTAGTAGCGGACACTGATGCCCGTTTCGTTGATCGCCTGGCGGGCTGCAGAATCGGCACGTACATTGAAGCCGATGACATTGGCTTTAGCCGCCACGGCGAGTTGAATATCTGACTCAGTAATGGCGCCCACACCCCTCGAGATGACAGTCACTTTAACTTCGTCCGTCGAAATATTTTCGACTGCGTCCCTCAACGCTTCAGAACTACCCTGGACATCGGCTTTGATCAGGAGTTGTACACTTGCACTGTCCCTTTCAGACATTTGGCTGAAAACATCGTCTAGCTTCGTAGACCGCTGTTGCGCAAGCTTGATGTCGCGTTCCTTACTTTGACGGAATCGAGCAACCTCGCGGGCCTTACGTTCATCCGCCACAACCAACATGTCGTCTCCCGCCATGGGTGTACCCGACAAACCGAGAACCGCCGCGGGTATCGAAGGTCCTGCGCTGTCGATGGGCGCCCCCGTGTCATCGAACATTGCACGAATACGGCCGAATTCCTGACCCGCCAGTAGTATATCGCCGACCTTCAACATGCCTCGCTTGACGAGCACGGTGGCAACGGCACCGCGGCCACGCTCCAAGCTTGCCTCCAACACTACGCCAGCGGCGGGACCAGAAGATATGGCCTTCAGATCCAGTACCTCGGCCTGTAATAGAACGGCATCCAAGAGTGCATCGACTCCGTCTCCCGTTTTCGCCGAGACATTCACGAATAAAGTCTCACCACCCCAATCCTCCGGGACGACTTCGTGCGTAGTCAGTTCCTTGCGTACGCGATCCGGATCGGATGCTTCCAGGTCCGTCTTGTTGACCGCCACCACTAGCGCTACACCGGCTGCCTTGGCGTGCTCAATCGCCTCCACAGTTTGCGGCATGACGCCATCGTCAGCAGCGACGACCAGTATCACGATATCGGTCGCCAGTGCGCCGCGAGCTCGCATGGCAGTGAATGCTGCGTGACCGGGCGTATCGAGAAAGGTCACTGAACCTTTCTTCGTAGTGACATGGTACGCGCCAATGTGTTGGGTAATGCCGCCAGCTTCCCCGGACGCGACGTGTGTCTGGCGAATGTAATCGAGTAGGGACGTCTTGCCATGATCGACGTGCCCCATCACCGTCACTACGGGAGATCGAGCCGACGAGTCTAATTCAGTGGTTGCCTCCTCGATAGATTTGAGCAGTTGATCTTCAAGGCCGGTTTCCAGAAGAGGCAAAGCCGTGTGGCCTAGCTCTTCGACAACCAGCACGGCGGTATCTTGATCGATGACCTGGTTGATCGTCACCATCATGCCCATATTCATCAGGACTTTGATGACGTCGTTTGACTTGATCGCCATGCGTTGCGCTAAATCATTAACGGTGATTGTCTCAGGAATCTCGACTTCTTTGATCACAGGCTCGGTTGGCCGCTCGAAACCATGCTGGCTGTCCACACTGACCTGCACCGGACGACGACGTGGTCGCCTCTTACGACGTCGTGCGCTCGCGCCCTTAGCGACGTGTAGGGTGTGATCCGCGACGGGGATCTTTAGGGGCTTTCGGGTTTGTTCGGTCTGCTTCTGTTTCGCCTGCTCTGCACGTTCTCTGGTAGCGTCTTCGGCCTGACGGTGCTTCTCTTCGGCCTGTCGATGCGCGTCCTCAGCAGCCTGGCGTTGCGTTTCTTTTTCGGCCAGTCGGCGGACCTCGGCTTCACTAGCTTCGGATTCCGCTCGCCGCTTTTGTTCTTTAGCTTCTTGCTGCTCGGCCACCAGTCGCGCCGCTTCGGTTTCGCGCTGTGTGTCGATTTCTTCTTGCTCTTTGCGGGCCCGTTCCTCCAGAACATCGCGATTCACATAGGTAGCTTTGCGTCTGATCTCGACGCTCACCGTACGCGAGCGGCCCTGGCCGCCAGGGAGCCTGAGCTCGCTTTGTGATTTTCGGTTCAACGTGATCTTTCTGGGCACCGTAGCGCCCGGATCCTTGCGGCCATGAGATCGTCGCAGGTGCGTGAGTAACTCAAGCTTCGAGTCGTCGCTAATCGTGTCGTCCGCACTAGATGCGTCGATGCCCGCTTCGTTGAGCTGCACGAGTAACCGGTCAACGGGTATTTTGAGTACTACCGCGAATTCTGTGACCGTTACATCCGACATAAGACTCTCCTCGGCGCCTACGCTGATGACTCAGCTTCGAACCAATGCGCTCGCGCCGCCATAATCAGCTCTCCGGCGCGCTCCGGCTCGAGGGCTTCAATATCACTAAGCTCGTCAACGGCCTGCTCAGCCAGGTCTTCACGGGTCACGATGCCCCGACTCGCGAGTTCAAAGGCGATCTCTTTATCCATCCCCTCGAGGCTCAGCAGATCCTCAGCAGGCTCCGCCTGATCGATAACTTCTTCGCTGACGATAGCCTGGGTTATTAGAACGTCGCGCGCGCGCGCGCGAAGTTCATTGACGATATCTTCATTGAATTCTTCGATCGCCAACAATTCGCTAGCCGGCACGTAGGCGACTTCTTCGAGCGATGAGAATCCTTCCTGAGCCAGGATCATTGCGACGTCTTCGTCGACGTCGAGCTCTTTCATGAGCTTCTCGACTAATACCTTCGCTTCCTGCTCTGTCTTTTCCTCGGCATCCGTTTCCGTCATGACGTTGAGTTCCCAACCGGTCAGCTCACTAGCCAGCCGAATATTTTGACCGCCACGACCGATTGCTTGGGAGAGTTTTTCCTCGTCTACTGCGATGTCCATACTGTGCGTTTCTTCGTCCATCACAATAGAGAGCACGTCGGCCGGTGACATCGCATTGATGACGAACTGCGCTGGATTTTCATCGTACAAGATGATATCCACGCGTTCGCCCGCCAGTTCGTTCGAGACTGCCTGAACACGGGAGCCTCGCATACCAACGCATGCGCCTACGGGGTCGATACGGCTGTCGTTGCTTTTCACGGCAATCTTGGCGCGCAAGCCCGGATCGCGGGCCGCGCCAAGGATCTCGATCAAGCCTTGCCCAACCTCGGGCACTTCAAGCTTGAAAAGTTCTATCAGAAACTCACGGGAGGTTCGTGTCATAAACAACTGAGGGCCTCTTTGCTCGGCTCGAACTTCGCGAAGAATGCCCTTGATGCGATCCTGGGGCTTGATCGGCTCCCGTGGAATCAACTCCTCCCTGGAAATGAAGCCTTCAGCATTTCCGCCCAAGTCGATATACGCGCCATTGCGATCGACACGCTTGGCGATTCCACTGACTAGCTCGCCTTCGCGTTGCTGAAACTCCTCCACGACCTGTTTACGTTCGGCTTCCCGAACCTTTTGTACGATGACTTGCTTAGCCGCTTGCGCCGAAATTCTTCCGAATTCGACAGATTCCAACGGTACCTCAACGTACTCGCCAGGTACCGCGTCCGGATCGATGTCCACGGCATCCAGAAGCCTAAGCTCACTCTCCGGCTCCTCCAATTCCGTGGAGTCATTCGCAAACACCATCCAGCGTTGAAAGGTATCGTACTCACCGCTCTTGCGGTCGATTGTCACACGCACATCGATCCCTTCGCTGTGCTTTTTTTTGGTCGCGGACGCTAAGGCTGCCTCAATGGCCTCGAATATAATGTCCTTCTCGATACCTTTCTCATTACAGACTGCGTCTACCACATCCAAGATATCTTTGTTCATGTCCTAGGAAATCCAGTAACCGAAATTAGTGCTCTGCCACGAGCTGAGCTGACGCTATATCTGAGAGCGCCAGGCGAAAAGTTTCGCTATCGACTTCGACGAAAATATCCCGCTCTTCCACGCGCAGTAAGCGGCCGGTAAGGTTCCGACGACCGTCGAGCGATTGATTGAGCTTTACCCTAACGACGTGATCGCAGTAGCGCCGAAAATGCTCCAGTGTCCTGAGCGGTCGATTAGAGCCCGGCGACGAGACCTCCAAGACATACTTGCCAGGCATGACATTCTCTACGTCGAGAACGGCGCTAAGCTGATGGCTGACCAATTCGCAATCATCCAGGTTGATACCTGCTTCCTGATCGATATAGATGCGCAACAAGCCGTTACTGCCAGCGCGAGCATCTACATCGACCAGTTCATACCCAAGCGCCTGAACCGGTGCCTCCAGCAATTCAATCAGTCTGTCTTTCTGCGCCATAACACTCAATCAAACTCTAAAAGGGCCGAGTATAAAAAATGGGCCCAAGGCCCATCGTTCCGACTCTGCATCCTCCCCGCCGTGCGCGGGTATGGGCAAATAAAAAGCCCCTCACGGGGCTCTTGATACTAAAGCCTTTTCTTAGCAATTTCCTGTAACCATTTGATTCAAAAATGAATCGTCTGGCGGATTCCGGCTATTGCTCCGTAAAATCGCCGCCTATTGTACCGAAAACTCGAGGCCGGGGGTAGACGCGGCGCACCTTCACTGGAGCGCCTCGCGCCGCCTCATTCGGAAGGCGTGCACTCGTACGGTCTAACGACCTCGCCTGGCCTCCACATCCACGCCTTGTCGAGCTCAACCGGCTGCGTAAATGTTGCCGGGTCCGTCGCCGTCAATTGATAGTTCAAACGACTACCGTCCTCACTCAGCGAAAAACGTTCGTATAACTCGATGGCTTCGCTCTGACGTAGTCCACTCGAATCGAAATACGGCCAGTCGATGTGTCGGGTTGTAACGTGTAACTCTTCTCCCACCCAGCGCCCTCGCGAACGACCGAGCCGGGTCGGCGAGTCATCAATCTTGGTCTCGGGATCCATATAGAATGTCCGTACGGCATCGTATTCCTCCATGTGGAACAGGATGACGTCGCCTTGATCGATGATCTCCATCGGATACGGTTGCGACATGATCCATGGCATGCCCTTAGGATTGCAGTCGCCGATCGGATCGTCCGCCACCGGATCGAACGCCGCCTGGGTGGCCGCGGCCGCGGCCGTCAGTGGCAAAACCGACTCGAACAACTGCCGACTCGGGCCCGTAAAATGCGTGCTCCACACTCTAAAGATGCCCCTAGCCTTAGCTTCGGAATCGCTGGCATCGGTCCCCTCGGCCAGCCAGACTTCGGACGTGCCGAGCGTGCTGTCCGACCAATAAGGCTCGACACCCGGCCGCGTCACGACTTCCCGGCCGTCCGCCAGCAGCACGTTGTTGACCCACATGTCCCGGCTGCCGGACCGCGCTTTATTACCGGCCACCGAGATGTCGTCGCCGACACTCATAATCTCGGGCGAGATATCCATACGCCGGATAATACTGACCGAGTTCGTCTCGATGTCCCAGATCTCCCCCTCGTCGGTGCGAATGGAGAACCGTACATGCGGATTGCGCCAGAGTATCTTGGTTACCTCGCCCCTCAATTCGACGATATTGTCCATGTCGAATACCCCGATACGTGCGTGGTGAGCGGTACCCAGGGCTGGCAGCAGCAGTATTCCGCTGAGAAGGGTAATGCCCCATCTGACTGATCCCATGATCGATCCTCCTTCGATTCCAGTGCGCGCCGGCAATCGAACTAACGCAAGAGCTACTCGATACACTCGAACGGTTTGATGGTCTCACCGGGCCGCCAGAGCCAATATCTCTCGAGCGTTACGGGCTCCGTGAACACTGCTGGATCCGTGACCGTCATCTGATAGTCCAGTCGGGTCTCGTCGAGGCTCAATGCGAATCGCTCCTCGATGTCGGCTTCGTCGCTAAGCAAGATCCCAAAGGCATTAAAGTGAGGCAACAGTATCGCCGATGTTGACACAACCAGACTGTTCCCTTCCCATCGGCCCACCGAACGCCCCAGTGGCGTCTTGGACGCGGGTGCCGGTTGGTCGGTCATGTAAATGGTCCGTGTCAGATCGTACTCTTCAATCCGAAACTGAATTCGATCACCGTCGTCGATAAACTCGACTGGATACGGTTGATTCATGATGTACGGCATTCCCTTTGGCGTACAACCGGGAATGGGATTTTCTGTAATGGGATCGAAATTTTGTTGAAACGACCGCGCAGCTTCCGTCAGCGGATAACTCGATCGTCCAAAACGCTCTTGTCGGCTTCCGAAATTTCGGCTCCAGACCCTGAATATTCCGCTGGAGAGCGCTTCCGCTGCCTCGACGTCGACATCCCGAAAGCTCGCCTGCCCCCAGCCAATCGTTTCGCTCGACCAGCGCGGTTCTGCGTCACGCTGAATTAACACTTCACGCCCATCGGGCATCAGGATGTTGGTGACGTCCATGATGTGCATGTCGTTCCGTCCCGGCGTTCCCGCTATTCGAATCGTCTGGCCGACGGCCAGTACGTCCGGCCCGATGCCGTGCCGCTCAAGGATACCGGGCGGTGTCGATTCGACTTCCCAAGTCGTTTGCTCGCCACCGGACTCGGTTTCGATCCAAAAACGGATATGGGGGTTCCGCCACATGATTCGTGTCACCTCGCCCTCGATCTCACTAATCCGATCGAGATCATAGAACGCTGATTTCGAGTGGTGTGCCGTGGCCGCGGGGCAGCCAACGACGAGCGCCAGAACACAAGTGGCTAGTGTTTTCTGCATCGATCCATCCCCCTCCTCCATCAAGGCTCGATCTATCTGCTCAGTCTGACGCGGCCCGGCTATCGATAGAACGCGTCAGGTGCATTTTCGCTGGGCAGCCATTCGGCGAGCTGGCTCTTAATATCCGAGAAGTCCGGGTCCGCTGCAAGATTTATCCACTCTTGCGGGTCTGTTTCATGGTCGTAGAGTTCCTCCGAGCCGTCCGCATAACGGATATAGCGGTAGCGATCGCTCCTGACGGCGTGATTCATGAACCCAAAGGTGCTTAGCGCTACAGGCTCCCAGGGCGCATCCGGGTCTCGAAGCAGCGGTACCAGACTGGTCCCCTCGACATGAGCCGGTATTTCGAGGCCGGCCAACTCGGTCAGGGTCGGGTAGAGATCCATGAGCGACACGGCCTCGTCCGTTTGACTACCCGGGGTCGTGATGCCAGGAGCGACGATGATAAACGGTACTCGCGTCGACTCCTCCCAGAGGGTCGACTTACGCCAGCGCAGTTTTTCGCCCAGATGCCAGCCGTGGTCGGACCACAAAACGATGATCGTATTGTCGGCCCTCCCGCTACGATCGAGCGCGTCGAGAAGCTGCCCAACCATCGCATCGGCGAAACTGACACTCGCGAGGTACGCTTGGACGCCTTCCCTCCAGAGATTCGCCGCGATGATCCACTCGAACAATCCCATGGGCGGCATATTTCCGAAATAGGCGTCTTGCAGCGCCGCAGCGGGGACGTCATCGAGATCCGTCTCGAGGACCCGTGGCAGCTCGAGATCCTCCAGCGAGTAAAGGTCGAAGTATTTTTGTGGCAGGTACCATGGGGGATGCGGCCGGTAGATCCCGACGGCGACGAAGCGTGGCTCGTCGCCGGCCGCGGTCAGTTGTTGCTGCCCCCAGCCAACGACCTGGCCGTCACCCATCGCGTAATCTTCGGTGACCAGTCCGGCCCAATCCATGTTCCGAGTGAATGGATTGCCGTTTGCCGGTCGGTTGACAGGCACCACCTCGTCAGGGAGCTGCCGGTCGAGCGACGGATAAAACGCGTCCCAGGCCGTGAGATCGTTATACCCGCTAAAACCAGCTGCAGAGTACGAGTGGGCATGAAACAGTTTGCCGGCACCCAGAGTCCGGTAGCCCCGCTCGCGAAAATATCTCGGGATCGTTGGGATGCCCTCAAGTCGTTCGACGGTGCGCCAGTCTGGTGCGTTGCCGTAGACTCCCGTAGTCGAGGGGGCCAGCCCGGTGAAAATTGCGGTGCGCGACGGATTGCACAGCGCCGACGGCGAATGCGCATTGGTAAACAACATGCCGCGTGCAGCGAGCGCGTCGATATTCGGCGTGATGGCTTGTGGGTGCCCGCCGAGTACACCCACCCAGTCGTTGAGATCGTCGATCGAGATGAACAGCACGTTCGGCCGGTCGACGCTTTGAGCCTGTGCAGGGAAACCAGGCGCCGCGAGAACGGCTAGCGCGATTAGTGCCCAGTACTTCATGTGGCTAATCGAAACCCTGATCGTCAGCCAATGCGTAGCACTCGTACTCGAGAACCCGAATGTCTCCTTCGATACGCCGGTACAAAGGCATGCGCATCTGCCACGGTTCGGTAAATACTTCGGAGTCCTCGATAGTGACCTCGTAGAGCATGTGATCCGGACCAGTTCGCGTATAGCGTTCAGTCACATGCAAGGACGGGCTATGAAAATTTCCAGAGCGGTCAAACCAGGTTTCGCCCGTGAAGTGAGTAATATCGACCACGAGTGTTTGCCCCTCCCAATGGCCGCGAGAATCCCCCATGTACCACTCGATCGGGCCCGGCAGGCGTTCTCCGTCCATATAGATGTTTCTGATCGTATGTACCCATTCGTAGGTTATCACGATCTGATCCGGGGTCTGAAAAATCTGAAACGGGTAAGGCATATAGGTTATTCGCGGCACGCCGACCATTTTACAGTTCGCTTCAGTGTCATCGGTCAGGCGGTTCTCATAATTTCGCCGACGTTGCTCCAAAGCCCACGGCTGATAAGGAATGTCGTTGCCTATGACAACGCCCTGCCCCGCCGGCACGCCGTAGGCAGCAGAGTGATCTTGAATATTCCATACGGCCGTATTCAAGGTCTGCCAGACACCTTGAAGATCGGGCTGCCCATCGATCGTTCGCGGTGGCATGTAGCCTTGCCCGGCACCAATCAATGGCAGTAATAAGAAGTTTACCGCTAGCAAGCCTGTAGCGAACGTTCGAAGGCTTGACCGACTCGTCATCTGGAATTTCCCCTCATCACATAGTTTATTGCAGCGGCTCGAGTTTCCACGACACGGCCAAATTCATTATCTGCTGACGTTAGCGCACTGCTGCGGCTCAACGATCCTCCGGGTTGGTACCGGAAAACAGCGTCGTTCCATCGGCCAGAGTGACGTCATCCCCTTGTACGGACCGCGAACGATCCCGTGCCGGCAGGCCGTGGACGGTGACAATGCTACCGACAGGCAGATTAGCCGGCCGCCAGCCTCTCCTATAGAGTGAATTGGCGCTGCCGAACTCGATTCTCCAAAGCTCACGTTTACCTTCAGCATTTTCCACGTCGAGGTGCAGCCACGCGTGTGGATTTCTCCACTCGAGATCGACGACCGTTCCGACCACGGTGATCTCCCTCGTCATGTCGTACTGCAAAGCGACCGAATGATGAGCCGACGCCGGCAAGCCAACCGACAGCAGCCCTACGCCCGCAACTGTCCTGACGATACAGACCCTAATTCTGCGCATGTTTATCGCTCAGCCTCCTCTAGCTCCCAGGCGGCCTTGAGCCGCCGAGCTTCGTCGCCCGTCATGCCAGGATAGACGTCGTAGCCGACGTTAATGTACCGCTGTCTAGCGAAGTCGTTGTTCTCATAGCAAGCTTCCTCGAACAGCTCGTAGTCTTCCACAGTGCTGCGTCGATAGGCGATCGCGATCGTGAAGGGTCTGGTATAGACATTCGGATCATCCAACGTCGCCTGGTAGTGAATCGTATCGGCGTCGATGAGCGTCAAGCGTTCCACGACGTGGGCTTCATCGGTAAAGAATCGGCCCCGTTGATCGAGCCAGGCGCGAGCGTTCTGATTCCTCGTATCGATCACCAACGTATTGCCTTCCCAGTGACCAACTGAGTCGCCGTTCCACAAACGCAGGTCTTCACCAATATGGGGTCGGTTGTCCAGAGGAATCACTCTGAAAGCGTGCGCTTCCTCGCCCTGAACCAGAAAGGCATCGGAATTCTGCATAAATTGCAGCGTGCCGGTCATGTACATCGTGAGCGGGACGCCGTCCAAACGACAGATCGCATTATGATGGACGTATGCCGGCCGGTTGTAACGCCGTTGGGCTTCGGCCCATGGTTGTATCGGCACGAACCCATCAGCCGGATCGACGATGATGCTGGTCGCGCCGAAGTCATCGAGCGTCCGCGGGTGTTCTTCCAGGCTCTCGTGTGCTGCTGCTCTGCGGCGCCAGATTCCGTTCATGTCGGGACTACCGTTTGCCGTCCGCGGCGGATCAAAATCCTTGACCGCTTCAAGTGCGCAAGCGTGAAACGCTGCATGGGCGTCTTCGGGACAGATGGAGTCGGTTACCCAGGACTGGCCAGCTGCAGAGCCTGGTCTGACAAACGAAGCAATGGCGGCGGTAATCAGAGCGGCAGCGATGAGGGCTCGGCGGGTTACAGGAACGCCCCGGAAACTTGACGAATACGTTTTCAAACCAGTCTGCGACCTTGGACACGGGTATGGTACTAATGATGCCAAAACTGACAGAACGTCTCTACATCCACTGGAGTTGGCCAGATTCGATATGGTCAACCGGCTCAGCCCGTCAACGCTTCCGTTCAGGTCTGGCCTCGAGAAAGCAACGTCTGCGGGATTTGTGAATGTTAATTCATCTTCCGGCGGGTGAGCGCTAACATCGACTCATTCCCAGCAGCGGCGGTGGCTGCCACCTCGCCGTAGAGTTCTTCCAACTGGGTTACCGACAGATAGTCGGGATGATGGACCTCCGCGATAGTGGCATAGAGCACTGATGTACTTTTCCTGGACACGACCAAGTCATAGATATGTACCGCCAGCGGTTGTGGCGGGATGCCGCTCATTAAGCCGGCGACTCTGTCTGTGACAGGTAAGACACCGAAGTAGCGATTGATTTTCTCGATAGCCCAGCCCCGCTGCGTGAACACCGCGCCGATAGATTGCCCTGAGAGAATCGCTCGATGCTCGAGAACGAGTTCCGCGTTAATGTCATCAGGATACCGAACTACAGCGAAGGTTCGACAGATTGTAGTCTCATCGTGCAGACTATAGAGATTCGAGACTCGGACGCCGGCATCGCTCTCCAAAACAACGATGCCGTAGCTACCGAATTCCTGTGCGATATGCTCGCTATTCAGCAGCGGTCGGGAGACTATCTCCGCTGGTGCTGTTAACGGCACCTGCGCCACAAGTTGGGCGCTGAGAGATAATGCAGTGACGAACCGTATGATCTTGATCATCGTCTGCCTTACGTGAGTCCAGTGTCTCTCCGAATAGTAGGCGCTCAGGATCGAGAGCAAAAGAGATAGCGCCTTGTAGTCCGCTTAGCTCGAGTAAACTGCGCCATCATGATATTCTGCGCCGGCGTATGAATCGCCGTCGAATAACCGCATTCGCCGTACTTCTGATTGTCCTGCTTGGTTCGAGTTTCGCGTACGGGCAGCGTTTCAGAGGGCGTAATGTGCCCGAACAGAACGATCCGCCCGCTACCGAATTTATCGCAGCGCGCTGGCATTTCGGGACCAATGGCCTGATCGGACATATGGGCTGGTCACATAACTATCCCAGTTCCGAGCTGCACCTCAACGAATTTGTCGCCGAAACCACCCGAGTCGACGTCGAGCCTCGGTCGTACCGGATCGTTGAACTCGGGTCGGACGACGTATTCGAATACCCCTTTACCTATGTGTCCGAGCCGGGTGAGATGGAGCTTACCGAGCAGGAAGTCGAGAATCTTCGCGAATACATCGACCGTGGCGGCTTTATTCTCATCGATGACTTCGATGGCCCGGTTCATTTGGCACAGTTGCGCAGTCAGATGTGGCGTGCGTTTCCCGACCGTACTTTCGTCCCGTTGACCATCGATCACCCGATTTTTGATCTGATCTTCGAACTTCAGGATCTAAACGGCATGGCGCCGTACGTGCCGGGAGGAAAACTCACCTACTACGGCATGCTGAACGATCGCGGTGAGATCGCGATCGTCGCCTGCCATAATAACGATCTAGCGAATTTCTGGGACTGGATCGATGAGGGAAGGTACCCGCTCAGGCCGTCAACCGACGCCTTCCGCATGGGCATCAATTACCTCATCTATTCGATGACCCACTAATTCGCGTTAAGTCGCGGCCCAAAGAAGCCTGAACCAGCCGTGAACTCTTCGCTGCGTTGAACCGCAGCGTATTGGCATCCCGAGACTGATCCAGAGCTTACTCAATGACCAGATTAAATGGCTCACTCAGGCGGCTCTCGACACCGCCGACAACGGCAGAGATCGTGACTTCCCACTCGCCAACCGGCAATTCGAGAGAGTATTCGGTCAGATTCGGCTCGACGCGTTGCACCAACTCCTGATCCACATACAAC
>SMWC01000124.1 GCA_004357505.1 Gammaproteobacteria bacterium
AAGGAACGGCCCCCGGTCGGACTTCCGCTTGATAAAGAACGTCGCTTTTCTCGGCTTGGGCGTCATCGGGTACCCGATGGCTGGCTGGTTAAGCCGGTCGGGTTGCGCTGTGACGGTGTTCAACCGTACGCAGAAGAAGGCCGAGCTTTGGTGTCGTGAGTATAAGGGCGAGTCGGCAACGACCGCGGCGGAAGCAGCCGCGGGTGCCGAGGCCGTCTTTACGTGCCTCGGCGATGATCCCGATCTTCGCGAAGTGGTTCTGGCGACCGATGGCGTTTTGCAGGCCATGCAGCCCGGCGCACTGTTTATCGATCACACGACGGCATCCGCGAGCTTGGCGCGCGAAATCGCGGTGGCCGGGCACGGTCACGGCGTGCAATGTCTCGATGCGCCGGTATCGGGGGGGCAAGCCGGCGCGGAGGGCGGTGAACTCACGGTCATGGTAGGCGGGGAGGCGGAAGCCTATGAACGCGCGGAGCCTTTGATCGGAACATTCGCCAAGATGGTGCGATTGATCGGACCTCCAGGGACCGGTCAGCTAACGAAGATGGTCAATCAGATTGCGATTGCGGGAGTGGTCCAGGGTCTCTCGGAAGCGTTGAATTTTGCGCTGCGTGCCGGACTGGAGCCCGAGGCGGTTGTCGATGTAATCAGTCAAGGTGCGGCGCAATCCTGGCAGATGACCAATCGCTGGGAAACCATGGTGGAGGGGCAGTTCGAGTTTGGCTTTGCCGTGGAATGGATGCGAAAAGATCTGCGCATCTGTCTTGAGGAAGCTCGGCGCAACGGTGCAGAGTTACCTGTCGCGGCGCTCGTCGATCAATTTTATGCTGATATAGTTGGTATGGGTGGCGTGCGTTGGGATACTTCCAGCCTTATCGCGCGTCTTAATCGATCTTCGCAGGACTAAGCACCATGGACCCGCTCCTCGCCGATTTGCTGAGTTTGCTCGAACTTGAGCGGCTCGAAGAGCGTATCTTCCGTGGCCAGAGTCGTGACATCGGCAGTCCACGCGTGTTCGGCGGCCAGGTGCTCGGTCAGGCGCTGACCGCGGCGAATTACACGGTTGAGGGTCGCGTGGCGCATTCATTGCACGCGTACTTTCTTCGCGCCGGTGATGTAACCGCGCCAATCGTTTATGACGTTGATGTCGCGCGAGACGGTCGCAGCTTCAGCAACCGGCGGGTAGTGGCGATTCAGCACGGCCGGCCAATCTTCAACATGACGGTATCCTTCCAGATTCCGGAGCAAGGCTTAGAGCATCAGGCTACGATCCCTGCCGTGCCTGGACCCGACGAGCTGCAGGATCTCAGCGCCACTCCCGACGAGGTGCTGGAAAACATTCCCGAGAAGATGCGCCGCTACCTGACCCGCAAGCGCCCATTTGAGATTCGGCCCGTAGAGCCGGTCAGTCTGCTATCGCTGCAGCCGTCGGATCCGGTCCGGCATGTGTGGATGAGGGCTGTCGACCGACTTCCGGACCAGCCAGACTTACACCGTAATCTTTTGGCCTATCTTTCCGACTTTCAGCTGATCGGTACGGCCACGCTCCCGCACGGTATTCAATTCGAGCAGGGCAGGGTGCAGATGGCGAGTCTCGATCACGCGTTGTGGTTTCATAGACCCTTCCGTGTAGACGAATGGCTGTTGTACTCTATGGAAAGCCCGAATGCGGCATCCGCCCGCGGCTTCGCGCTCGGCAGGTTCTTTGACACCGATGGCGTGCTCGTTGCCTCCACGGCCCAAGAGGGTCTGATCAGAATCTGGCCGAGCCGGAAGGAGCCCGCGGGCGACGAGCCGAAAGTTTAGTCGTGTGATGTCACCGCCGTAGTAGATGCTACGCTGACCTTGGCGGTTTACCTACCGAGCTTTAAGTTCCGCTCGGTAGCGTTGGGCTCTGGCGACATAGTGTTCCGCGATCCACTGAATGTGTTCGAGTTCTTCATCAGTGACTTCGCGAATGCGCCTGGCAGGCGCGCCGATGATGACCGAACGGTCGGGGAATTCCTTGCTCTCGGTAATCAACGCTTGTGCGCCGACGATGCAGCGCTCGCCGATCACGGCATGGCTTAGGATCGTAGCGCCCATTCCCACCAGGGAACCCGAGCCCACCGTACAGCCATGCACGGTGGCCGAGTGGCCGACGCTGACGTCACTGCCGAGCACAACCGGGGCTCCCGCATCGACGTGAAATACCGAGCCATCTTGAATGTTGCTTCGATCGCCGATCGTGATGCTGTCATTGTCGCCTCTTAACACGACGTTGAACCAGACACTGGCATCTTGCCCGAGACTGACACGACCGATGACGGCGGAATTCGGCGCTACGAAGTAATCATCACCGATCGTTTGTACACGATCCTCACCTAAATCGTAAATCATGTTCCATCAGCCGTTCGTTTGGTTTGCTACGGCTTTTACTGCCGCTGCGATCATTTCTGAATCACCCAGGTACTCTGCCCGCCGCGCGTGCAGAGCTGAATCGAGTTCGTATACGCGAGGTGTACCGGTAGGGATGTTAAGTTCGGAAATGTCGTGCTCTGAAATTCCTTCGAGCATTTTCACCAGCGCTCTGAGGCTGTTACCGTGAGCGGCAACCAGAACATTTCGTCCGGCGAGAAGCTCAGGAGCGATAGTTTGATTCCAATACGGTGCGACTCGATCCAACGTTGATTTCAGGGATTCCGTCGCCGGTAGGTCCGCGCGCGCGAGTCGGTTGTAGCGTGGATCGTGCTGCGGGTGGCGGGCATCCTCTTTGCTAAGAGCAGGCGGCGGAGTGTCATAGCTACGCCGCCAGATTTTGACCTGGTCCGCGCCGTGTTTCTTGGTCGTTTCAACCTTATCCAGCCCCTGCAGATCGCCGTAGTGACGCTCGTTCAGCCGCCAATCTCGCTCGACCGGTATCCACATGAGATCCATTTCGTCAAGAATCAACCACAGGGTACGAATCGCGCGCCTCAGTACCGAGGTGAACGCGATGTCGAAGGTATAACCCTCGTCTCTCAACGTCCGGCCGGCTAGCCGGGCCTCGGTGACACCGTGCTCGGTCAGATCGACGTCGGTCCACCCGGTAAAGAGATTTTTGAGATTCCACTCGCTCTGGCCATGCCGAACGAGTACGAGGGTTCCTGGTTTGCGGCTGTTATCCATAGTTAGTGCGTATTGTTCGGGGTTCTTCCCGTTAGATCAACACGCGATTATCAAGTCAGCCTTTCAATCTCGCGAATAGCTGCGGATAGCGTCGCAAAGTCAATTTCTCCCGACGCATCCATGTCCCTGAGATTCTGACAAGCGCGGGCGATCTTGTCCTTGGATTCGATGAACCACTCGGTCAATGCGTCCCGTGGTGATCGCTTGCCTCGCTGCGCGAGTATCGAGCGGATTAGCGCATTTTGCTGCTGAGCCAAGTGCTCCCGGAGGGTCGCACGAGCCGTTGCCGGCCAACGACCTTCGACGTGAAGTTCTTCGATTTTCGTTCTGATCCAATCGAGCCGTAAGTTTTTGCCGAGTTCGAAATACAACGGTACGACATCGCCGATAGCGATTTTGCTATCGGCGGCGATCTCGATGATATCCAGCGTCTGTGTTGCGATCGCCAAGGCCGCAAGTCGTTCCATCAGGTCGCCGGGAATGCCCGAGCTCTGGTGTTGCCTGACGTCGTTACGATGATGCTCGTCCGCGCCCTCTAGCTTTGCCAACGATTGACGAACCTGTCCGACGCCGGGGCTGAACCGCGCGACGGTTCGTTCGATAGAAAGCGCGTCGAGACGACGCTGCAGAAGCCAGTACACAGCACGGCGTAACCTCCTGCTGATCTGGAACAACAGGTCGTATTGCACGTCGGCCGGAACCTGATTGTCACACGCCTCGATCTCTTTCCATAGGTCACGAACATTGAAGATTTCTCGGGCGATTGCGTACGCGCGCGCCACTTGGGCGGTAGTCGATCCCGTGTCCTCTTCTGCTCGAATCGCAAAGGATGCACCCATCCGATTGATCATGCTGCTGGCGATTCGCATAGCGATGATCTCGCGACGAAGTCGATGCGCCGGAAAATCTGCAGCGAACCGTCGCCGCAGACGCTCCGGAAAATACGCCTCAAGTTCGGCGGACAAATAGGGATCTTCTGGTGTGTCAGATTCGACGAGGCTGTTAAACAGCTCAATCTTGGCGTAGCTCATAATGACCGCAAGCTCGGGGCGAGTCAGGCCACTGCCGGTCTGGCGGCGTTCATTGATGTTGTCCTCGGTCGGTAAGTTCTCGAGGTCGCGGTCCAGAACGCCACGCTCTGCCAAGGTCCGGATCAAGTAGGCGTTCTCGCCAAGGCGTTCGTGATTCGACGTACTCATCATGCTTAATGCTTGCGACTGATTGTAGTTGTTGACCAGTACGAGATCTGCGATCTCGTCAGTCATCGCCGCGAGCAGGTCGTTGCGCTTCGAGCTTGACAGAGTCCTGCCGACGATGGCGTTGTCTAGAAGAATCTTGATGTTGACTTCACGGTCAGAGGTGTCGACACCGCCTGAGTTATCGATAAAGTCTGTGTTAATACGCCCGCCAAGCAAAGCGAACTCAATCCGGCCTAACTGAGTTAAGCCCAGATTTCCCCCTTCACCTATTACCCGGCACTGAAGTTGATCGGCATCGATCCGGAGAACGTCGTTAGCAGGGTCGCCGACGTCGCCATGAGACTCCTTACTCGATTTTATGTAGGTTCCTATGCCGCCGTTCCAGAGTAAGTCGACTTTCATGCGCAAAATCGCGCGCACGAGCTCGGGAGGAGTCACATTGGACTGTTCGAGTTCTAGCATGCGTTGAGCTGCAGGATGTAGCTTTATGCTTTTACTCTGGCGCGAATATACGCCGCCGCCCGTCGAGAATTTAGCTTCGTTGTATTCGCCCCAGTCAGAACGAGTGCGTTGAAATAAGCGTTTGCGTTCGCTAAAACTTCTGCGTGTATCAGGATCCGGATCAATAAAGATGTGCTGATGATTAAAAGCCGCGACCAGCCGAATGTACGGTGACATCAACATCCCGTTGCCAAAGACGTCGCCACCCATATCGCCGATACCGGCAACGGTGAATGGCTGCTGTTGCGTATCGATTCCCAATTCCCGGAAGTGACGCTTCACGCACTCCCAGGCGCCGCGGGCAGTAATCCCCATTTTTTTGTGGTCGAAGCCGGCCGAGCCGCCCGAAGCGAAAGCGTCTCCGAGCCAGAATCCGTAGTCGGCGGCGATCTCGTTGGCAAAATCCGAGAACGTCGCCGTCCCTTTGTCTGCTGCGACAACGAGGTAGGGGTCATCGTTGTCTCGGCGTATGACTCCTGCCGGTGTGACGATGCGTTCGTCGACGATGTTGTCCGTGATATCCAATAGTCCGCGAATAAAATTTCGGTAACAGGCGATAACCTCTGCTTGAACGAATTTCGGATCGCCGCCAGGCAGCTGTTTGCAGACAAAGCCGCCCTTCGCCCCAGACGGAACGATGACGGTATTTTTGACCTGCTGCGCCTTCATGAGCCCTAGGATTTCGGTGCGAAAGTCTTCACGCCGATCGGACCAGCGCAGGCCTCCTCGGGCGATATTCCCGCACCTAAGATGAACGCCCTCGAAACGCGGCGAATAGACGAAGATTTCGAACTTCGGCCGTGGCAGAGGCAACTCGACAATCTTCGTCGGATCCAGTTTGAACGAGATATAAGATTTTCTTTCGTTCGCATCCGATTGATAATAGTTCGTCCTAAGCGTCGCCTCGATGACGCTTAAAAAAGCCCGCAGGATTCGATCGTCATCCAGCGTCGTAACGTGTTCCAACTGGTCCGTAATCGAGCGTCTGCTTTGGGCCACCAGCGTACGCCGGCGTTTGCTGTCGTGATCGGGATCGAATAGGGCGTGAAACAACGCGATCAGCGTCTGCGTAAGGCCGGTATGGCGGGCGAGGACTTCCTGCATGTAGGTCTGGCTGAACGTCAGTTCGGTTTGCAGCAAGTACTTGCAATAAGCCCTCAATAGCGCGGCCTCTCGCCAGTCGAGCCCGGCCCCTACGATGAAGCTGTTGAACTGATCGTTCTCCGCTTCGCCCGCGAGCACGCGGCGGAAGCACTCCAGGAAACGGGGTTCGATGTCTTCAGGGTCAAGGCTCATGTTAGCTGCGGGCTCCAACTCGAACTCTTGTATCCAGAGTGCGGCCGGTCCCGCCGGGACCTGGTACAGTCGTTCGTTGAGTACTTTCATGCCCAGGTGCTCAAGTATCGGCAGCGCCGTATAAAGCTGAATAGGTTCTTCGAGTCGGAATGTTGTGAAGCGGAGTCTATGTGTTGCATCCTCGGCTGCCCGGTCGAGACTCATCTCCAAATCGCTGAGACCGTCGACGACGGCGGCGATCTTATGAATTTCGCCGCTCGACTTCGCAGGGTCAACCTCTTCCCGGTAGGCAGCCGGAAAATGTTCCGCGAAGCGATGGAACAGCTTAAGTCCTTCGTTCGCGCCGAATTGCGCGAGCAGGGCCGCACGAAAGCGGTCAGCCCAGGTCTGTGCGATCGCCTCCAGTTGTTTCTCGATGACTGCGATATTGGG
>SMWC01000012.1 GCA_004357505.1 Gammaproteobacteria bacterium
GACGGTGCTCGATGGACTCGATGGGCGCGCTGCGCTGGAAGCAGAGCTGACCGAACTCCTGTCGCTGGATGCCTACGGTATGCCTCAAGTAGCGGGTGACTGGCTGTTCTACACGCTGCGCCGGGGCGACCAACCCCAGCCCGTGCTGTACGCAGAGCATGCGGACAGCGACGCGCCGAAGGTGCTGTTGGACGTGAATACGCTCGACGCAGCAGGGCTGCTGGCGCTGGACTGGTATCGGCCCAGTCCCGATGGACGTTACGTGGCTTTCGGCACTTATCACGCTGGCGATGAACAAACCACGGCCTTTGTCCTGGAGACCGACAGCGGTGAGTGGCTCGAGGACCGGATCACCGGGCGCGTCGATGCGGTAGATTGGTTGGACGACAACGAGCACTTTATCGTCCGGCGACTGTCGCTCGCCGATAACCCGTATTCCGGCCAGATTACGCTGCATCGTCTCGGCCGTGACGCAGCCGATGACCCCGTGCTCTTCGAGCAGTACACCGAAGGGGAACTCGCGACGACGTGGGGACCTTACCCGATCGTTTCTCGGGACGGCCGTTGGCTGGTAGTGATCTATTTCACCGGTACCGACTCCAATGATGTTTGGTTCTACGACCTGGATCAGTGGCGTCAGACCGGCGAGCTGGTTCGTCGTGATCTGCTCGTCGGTGAAGATGCACTCACGGTCGGGTTTATCGAGGCCAACACGTTCTACGCGTTGACGACGATGGGAGCGTCCAATAAACGCGTGATCGCATTCGATCTGGCGCAATCCGAGCCAGCCGTCTATCGTGAGCTGATCGCTGCCGACGAAGCCGCGGTCATCGATCGCATCTCACCGGCAGCCGGGCGCATCGTCGTGAGTTATCTCGTCAGCGCTTACAGTCGCATCAGCGTTTTTGACCGCGAGGGCCGGCGATTGACCGATGTCCAGCTGCCCGGTATCGGCAGCGCCGCGATCAATACGCATCCGGAACTCGACACCGCCTGGTTGAGATTCGAAACCTTCAGTGAGCCCGAGGGATTCTATCGGGTCGACTTGGCCTTAGGATCGACCACGTTGTGGCGGCGTCCCGAACTTCCGCTAGATACGCGCAACATCACAGTGACGCAGATCTTCTACCCCTCCAAAGACGGTACGCAGATACCGATGTTTCTGATTCATCTCCGTGATCTCGAACTGGACGGGAATAACCCGACGCTGCTGTACGGTTATGGTGGTTTCGACATCTCGCTGACGCCGAATTTCTCCGCGGCATGGCTGCCCTGGATCAGCCGTGGTGGCGTGTACGCGGTAGCCAATCTCAGGGGCGGGGGTGAGTTTGGGGCGGACTGGCATCGGGCCGGAATGCTTGATAACAAACAAAACGTCTTCGATGATTTCTACGCGGCGGCCGAGTGGCTAATCGACAATCACTACACCCGGGTGGAACGGCTGGGGATCCGCGGTGGATCGAATGGCGGGCTACTCACCGGTGTCGCGATTACGCAGCGTCCCGAGCTCTTCTCCGCTGCGATCGTCGCGGTGCCGTTATTGGATATGCTGCGCTATCAACACTTCCTGATGGCACGCTACTGGGTGCCGGAATATGGGAGCGCGGAGAACGCCGAGCAGTTCGACTTTCTGCGCGCCTACTCTCCTTATCAGACCATCACCACCGGTCTGGTTTATCCGGCGACGCTGTTGACGGCGGGCGAGAACGACACGCGCGTACACGCGCTGCATGCGCGCAAGATGACGGCTGCGCTGCAGGCGGCGACCGCCGGCGATCCGGCGGAGGAGCCGATCCTGTTGTGGGTCGATCGGTCTGCGGGCCACGGCCAGGGAAAGCCACTTGCGGTCCGCGTCGCCGAAGCCGCGGATCAAGTCTCGTTCATGGCCTGGCAGCTCGGCTTGAGTGACCGCTGAGCGATCGCTGAGCGGGCGACGAGCAGGCTAGTTCATGCCGTCCTGCGCCGTACCCACATCGCTCTTATTCAGCGTTATTGCCAGAGGCTTCGGTTGGTACGAACCATCACGCCCTCCGCCTGCCGTTGTAGAAGCCATCGCGTGCGCTGCTAGCGCGTCGTGCTCAAATGCGGGTTCGCTATAATGACGGCCATGAGCGGCCGTGCGCGAAAGTGGCGGAATTGGTAGACGCGCTGGATTTAGGATCCAGTGGGGCAACCCGTGGGAGTTCGAGTCTCCCCTTTCGCACCGCCCGTCCGAAACTCTTGCGACTTTAGTTTTTGCCGAGCGGCTACGCGGTTAAGCGGCTGTCGGCGCCAGGGGAGTTTGTGAACGCAGCAACGACGAATGCCTTGGACGTTTCGGTAGAGAAGCCCGGCGGTTTGGAGCGTCGGATGACGGTGCGGGTTCCGAGCGCTGAGATAGAGCGCGAAGTCAGTCTGCGGCTGACGCGGGTCGGGCGCACCGCCAAGCTCAAGGGATTTCGGCCCGGCAAAATTCCCAGCAAAATCGTTCAGGAGCGTTACGGCGACCAGGTTCGTCGGGAAGTCATCACAGACTTTATCCGCACGAGTTACACGCACGCGCTCGTTCAGGAGAAGCTCCGTCCCGCCGGTGGCCCGAGTATCGAGCCGCTGAGTGGAGACGGCGACGAACAGTTCGCTTTCAGGGCCACTTTCGAGATTTACCCGGAGATCACGCTGAAGTCGATGCACTCGTTGAGCATCGAGAAGCCACAGGTCGCGATCACTGCGGCCGATACGGATGAAATGCTGGACAGGCTAAGGGACCAGCGCGCCGACTGGCAGAGTGTGGAGCGTCCGGCGGAATCTGGCGACCGTGTTATCGCGGACTTTGTCGGCACGATCGGTAAGGAACCCTTTACAGGCGGAGAGGGTAAAGAGGTGCCGATTGTTGTCGGCAAAGGCGAGGTCGTAGGCGACTTCGATAAAGCATTAACGGGAATGGTCGCTGACCAGTCCAAGTCCGCGAAAGTGAAATTTCCGAAGGACTATCCGGTGAATGCATTGGCCGGTAAGAAGGCAGTGTTCGAGATCACGATTCATCGAGTGGAAGAGAAAAGTTTGCCGGCTATCGACGAGGAGTTTCTGCAGAGCTTCGGGATTACTGAGGGCGGTGTCGAGGCCCTACGAGAGCGACTTCACGACAATATGAAACGCGAACTTGCGCAGCGATTGAGTGTCGAGATCAAGCGCCGAGCGCTGGATAGCCTGCGGGATGCGAATCGGATCGACTTACCTAAGGCATTGATAGAACAAGAGATATCTTCTATGCAGGCGAACGCCATGCAACAGCTGAACATCGAGGATCCGGAGCAGGCGCCGCCAAGAGAGAATTTCACGGAGTCTGCGCGACGTCGGGTGGCGTTAGGCTTACTGGTACAGGAAGTCATCCGCGCGAACGACATCAAGCTCGATCGAGCACGGTTGCAGCGACGCATTGAGGAACAGGCCGCGCAGTTTGAGAAGCCCGCGGAAGCAGCGCGGATGGTTCGGGGCGATCAAGCGCTGATGGCGCAGTTGGAGGCCGGCGTACTCGAGGAACAAGTGGTGGATTTTCTACTTGAAAACGCGAAGACTACGGAGAAGTCCGTGGCCCTCAAAGACTTCATGGCGATTAGTCCATAATGGCGACAGATGAGTTAAAAGGAGTGCGATGGTGAATGTCACAGGACTGAATCTGGTGCCCATGGTGGTGGAGCAAACGGCTCGCGGCGAGCGAGCCTACGATATCTACTCGAGGCTCCTAAAGGATCGCGTCGTCTTCATTGTCGGCGGTGTCGACGACACTGTCGCCAATCTGATTGTCGCGCAGTTGTTGTATCTTGAGTCCGAAAATCCGGATAAGGACGTTCATTTGTACATCAACTCCCCGGGTGGGGCGGTGACAGCCGGCCTGGCTATTTACGACACGATGCAGTTCATCAAACCGGATGTGAGTACGATTTGCGTCGGCCAGGCCGCGAGCATGGGATCCTTACTGCTCGCCGGTGGCGCCAAGGGCAAGCGCTACTGTTTGCCGCATTCAAGAATCATGATCCACCAGCCGAGCGGCGGCTTCCAGGGTCAGGCGTCGGATATCGATATTCAGGCCAGAGAAGTACTGCATCTGCGAGAACGCCTGAACGCGATTATGGCCAAGCATACGGGGCAGTCCCTGGAGACGATCGAGCGGGACAGCGATCGCGACTACTTTATGGATGGAGAAACCGCGGTTAGTTACGGTCTAATCGATACGGTGCTCCGAAAACGCGTTGAGGATCCAGGTAGTAGCTGATAGTTCAAGGGCTTACGAGTTTTGCCCTGATATGGGGCAGGACGTCGGGAACTGCGAAGCGGGCCTTGGCACGGCCCTGAGACTAATGCTATAAGGCAGATAGTACTGACTCTACCAGGGGCTAAGGACGCAATATGAGCGACGATTCCCGCGGCAAATCGGACGACGGCAAGCTGCTGTACTGTTCGTTCTGTGGCAAGAGTCAGCACGAGGTTCGTAAGCTGATTGCGGGCCCGTCGGTCTTCGTCTGTGACGAATGCGTCGAGCTTTGTAACGACATTATTCGCGAGGAACTGGACGATCGCGCCGAGCGCGGTGGCGAGAAACTGCCGAAGCCCCACGAGGTCAAAGCGGTCCTCGACGAGTACGTCATTGGTCAGCAGACTGCCAAGAAAGTCCTCGCAGTCGCTGTCTACAACCATTATAAGCGGTTGGAGACGCGCATAGGGCCGCGTAGCAAGGAGGATATCGAGCTCGCTAAGAGCAATATCCTGCTGATAGGACCGACCGGCTGTGGCAAGACGCTGCTGGCAGAGACACTCGCGCGGCTCTTGAATGTACCCTTCACGATCGCTGATGCGACGACGTTGACCGAAGCCGGCTATGTCGGCGAAGACGTCGAGAATATCATTCAAAAGCTTCTGCAGAAGTGCGACTACGATGTGGAGAAGGCGCAAACGGGCATCGTCTATATCGACGAGATCGATAAGATTTCCCGCAAATCCGATAATCCTTCGATCACCCGGGACGTATCTGGCGAGGGTGTGCAACAGGCCCTGCTGAAACTCATCGAAGGTACGATCGCGTCCGTGCCGCCTCAAGGGGGACGTAAGCATCCGCAGCAGGAATTTCTGCAGGTCGATACGGCCAATATCTTATTTATCTGCGGCGGCGCGTTCTCGGGCCTGGAGAAGATCATTCTAAGGCGCTCTTCCAGGAGCGGCATCGGCTTCGTTGCTGATGTGAAGAGCCAGGACAGCAATGAGCGCCTAGGCGAGCTGCTGAAGGAAGTGGAGCCCGAAGATCTCATCAAGTACGGCCTGATTCCCGAGTTCGTCGGCCGCTTGCCGGTGGTCGCAACGCTTGAAGAGCTCGACGAAGACGCTCTTGTGGAGATTCTTGTCGAGCCCAAGAATGCCTTGACCAAGCAGTATAAGAAGCTCTTCGACATGGAGGGCGTGGAACTCGAACTGCGTGACGACGCGCTGCGCGCTATCGCCAGCCGCGCCATGAAGCGCAAGACCGGAGCCCGTGGTTTGCGGACCATTCTTGAGGATGTGCTGCTCGACACGATGTACGACCTGCCGTCCATGACGAATGCCACGAAGGTGGTCGTGGACGAGACCGTGGTGACGGGTGAGACCGAACCCTACATTATCTACGAAACCGAGGAACCTGCGGCCGTGGGAGAGAAGCGCCGCTAAGTCCCTCGCAGGGAGTGCATCTGGCGCTTGAGATTCGGCGCCGGTGCCCCCACTAAGGAATCTGGCTGGTGAAGCGCGAGCCGTTGTTAAGGAGTTTGCAGAGCTGTGGACAAAGACCATCCCGAATCGGGAGAACCTAAGCGACTGCCCATATTGCCCCTGCGGGATGTAGTGGTTTACCCGCACATGGTGATTCCGCTCTTCGTTGGGCGGGAAAAATCGGTGGTCGCATTGGATCAGGCGATGGCGGCGGACAAGGAGATCTTCCTCGTCGCTCAAACCAAAGCCGATGTAGACGACCCTGGCGAGAAAGACGTCTACGAGATCGGTACGGTCGCGACAATCTTGCAATTACTGAAACTTCCGGACGGTACCGTCAAAGTTCTGGTTGAGGGTAACCGGCGCGCGCGCATTCGGAACCTGAAGATCGGCCCGTGCTTCTCGGCTGAAGTCGACGAACTTCCTGACGACGACGTCGAGCCGCTTCCCGAGGGCGAGCCCGTTGACGAGCGCGAGTTGGAGGTGCTGACGCGGTCCGTCGTGTCTCAATTCGAGCAGTACGTCAAGATGAATAAGAAGATCCCTCCCGAAATCCTGACTTCGCTCGCGGGAATCGATCAGCCGGGACGGCTGGCGGACACCGTTGCCGCCCACATGACGCTGAAGCTGTCGGATAAGCAAAAAGTCTTGGAGATCAACGGCGTCAGGGCGCGCTTGGAGCACGTTCTCGGTCTTGTTGACGGTGAGATCGACATACTTCGTATCGAGAAAAGAGTCCGTGGCCGCGTCAAGCAGCAGATGGAGAAAAGTCAGCATGAGTACTATCTGAATGAGCAGATGAAGGCCATTCAGAAGGAGATGGGCGACTTGGAGGATGCGCCCAATGAGCTAGCCGAGCTGGAGAAAAAGATCCAGACGATCGGTATGACCAAGGAGGGCAAAGAGAAGGCTACTTCCGAGCTTGGCAAGCTGAAGCTGATGTCGCCGATGTCAGCCGAAGCGACCGTGGTACGCAACTACGTTGATTGGCTTGTCAAGGTGCCGTGGAAGAAACGCACCAAGGTCTTGCAGAATCTGGAGGAAGCCGAGCGAATTCTCGAGGAAGACCACTACGGGTTGGAGAAAGTAAAAGAACGCATCCTGGAGTATCTGGCCGTGCAGCAACGCGTCAAGAAGTCCAAAGGGCCGATACTGTGCCTCGTGGGCGCTCCCGGTGTCGGTAAGACATCGCTCGGGCAGAGCATCGCGCGCGCGACCAATCGTAAGTTCATTCGCATGTCGCTGGGCGGAGTCAGGGATGAGGCCGAGATCCGTGGCCATCGGCGCACGTATATTGGCTCGATGCCGGGCAAGATCGTCCAGAATATGAGCAAGGCAAAAGTACGTAACCCGCTGTTTCTTCTGGACGAAGTGGACAAGATGTCGATAGACTTCAGAGGGGATCCGTCGTCAGCCCTGTTAGAGGTTCTCGATCCCGAGCAGAACTCGACGTTCAACGACCACTATCTGGAAGTGGACTTCGACCTCTCGGAAGTCATGTTCGTTTGCACGGCGAATACTTTGAATATTCCTCCGCCGTTACTGGATCGAATGGAGGTCATTCGATTGCCCGGTTACACCGAGGACGAAAAACTCAAGATCGCCACCGGATACCTGATGCCGAAGCAGATGTCGCAAAATGGTATCGAGGATAATGAACTGCGCATCTCCGACTCGGCAATTCTAGATACGATCCGTTATTACACGCGCGAGGCTGGGGTCAGAAACCTCGAGCGTGAAATCGCCAACATCTGTCGTAAGGTTGTCAAGAAGCTGCTGCTTCGACCGCGCAAGAGTACCGTGCGGGTGACGCATCGTAACCTTAACAAGTTTCTCGGCGTCCAGCGTTACCGCTATGGCCGCGCCGAGGAGAACGACCAGGTCGGTCAGGTCACCGGTCTCGCCTGGACCGAGGTTGGCGGTGAGTTGCTGACGATCGAAGGTGCGGTTGTTCCCGGTAAAGGGAAGTTAATCCAGACCGGACAGTTGGGCGATGTGATGAAGGAGTCCATTCAAGCTGCGATGACGGTCGTACGTAGTCGAGCCGCGGTGCTGGGAATCGACGAAAATTTCTATCAGAACTCAGATGTGCATATCCACGTCCCGGAGGGCGCGACGCCAAAAGATGGACCCTCGGCCGGTATCGCAATGTGCGCAGCATTGGTCTCAGCGCTGACCAAGATTCCGGTGCGAGCGAATGTCGCGATGACCGGAGAGATCACCTTGCGAGGTGAAGTGCTGCCGATTGGCGGGCTCAAGGAGAAGTTGTTAGCGGCCCACAGGGGGGGCATCCAGACGGTACTGATTCCGGCCGACAACGAAAAGGATTTGGTGGAAATACCGAAGAACATCAAGGACAAATTGACTATTCTTCCGGTCAAATGGATTGATGAAGTCCTCGCGTTGGCACTACGACACATGCCTGCACCGAAGGGCGATAAAGAGACCGCAGGCGAAGATCAGGACGCCAAGTCGAAGGGCGTCGACAAGGACAAGGCCGTGCTTCCTCACTAGCGCTGCAATTCTTATTTGACATCGGAAAATACGCCTTGGTATAAGTTCCCCGTCTGGTGGTTCCGTAGCGTTCGAATACGGGAGACGATTCGGGCTCGATTAACCTCCGGACAGGTCTTAAACAGGGTGGGCGTCAGTGCGCGTCTGGGGTAAAACTTCTATTTACTTAAAGGGATCGGAATGAACAAAGCGGAACTTGTCGATGCGGTAGCAGGTGCAGCCTCTCTTTCCAAAGCCGATGCAGGTCGCGCGGTCGACGCCGTGCTCAGCAGCATCAGTTCCTCATTGAGCAACGGACAACCAGTCGCGATCGTTGGATTTGGAACATTCAGTGTTAAACATCGTAAGGCGCGAGCCGGACGCAACCCTAGGACTGGTGAGACGATACAGATCAAAGCCAGTAATGTGCCGGGGTTCAAAGCAGGTAAGGCGTTGAAGGAAGCGGTAAACTAGCCGGACCTGTTCCGGCGGGGGTGCTTAGCTCAGCTGGGAGAGCGTCGCCCTTACAAGGCGAAGGTCGGGGGTTCGATCCCCTCAGCACCCACCACGAAAGGTAGTTGGAGTGGTAGTTCAGCTGGTTAGAATACCGGCCTGTCACGCCGGGGGTCGCGGGTTCGAGTCCCGTCCACTCCGCCATACAGATAGGACAGATCTATTTTTTCACGAAAGTGGATCTGTCCTTTTTTTCTTGGGTCGGTAGCGCATCATGTTACAAGCAATTAGTGACGGCATTGGACGATGGGTCGCCGGCGCTATACTCGGTCTGCTCGCAGTCGCTTTTATTTTTTGGGGCGTCGACTTCAGTTTAGGCGGTACGACTTTCGCGGCGAAAGTCAACGGCAACGAAATTCCGATCCTCGATTTCGAGCGCGACTTGCAGAGCCAGCAGGCCCAGTATCAGGAGCTGTATCGAATCGAGATAACGGATGAGCTACAGCGTGAGCTGAGACTGGCGGTCTTAGAGCGGCTGATCCGTAACGAAGCGCTACTACAGCAGGTGGAATCCGCTGGCTACCGGCTTTCTGATGAGCGTTTGACGGCGGCGATTCGCGCGCGGCCGGAGTTTCGAGTGGGTGGAGAGTTTTCCCTAGACGTCTACCGGGCGTCGTTGTTGAACATCGGTCTCACACCTGCCGGGTTCGAAGCGCTGCAGCGGGA
>SMWC01000125.1 GCA_004357505.1 Gammaproteobacteria bacterium
ACTGGTCACCTGCCGCCGCAGCTCACTCGGCTCGTGTTCCGAAACAAGCGCGTAGGCGCCTGCACCCGCAACGGTCTTCTCGGCGAGCTGCCGTGCAAGATCCCTCTCCAACCCGACGCTCACTGCGGCATCGATCAGGCATTCGATCAACAGGAAAACGTAGGCCGGCCCGCTGCCGGAAACGGCCGTGACCGCATCCATCAACTGCTCGTCCGTCAGCCACGCGACATCTCCCACGGCTGCCATCAGCGCCTCGCACAGGGCGTGTTGGTCGGCGGTGACGGCACCATTCGCCGACAGGACGGTCATCCCCTGGCCGATCGCCACCGGCACATTCGGCATCCCGCGAACGATTGCGGGTTCTCCGCCAAGAACTCGCTCATAGAATTCAATCGGCTTGCCTGCCGCGATCGATAAAAAGACGACACCCGCGGCAGCCAACTCACGATAAGCAGGTAACACAGCTTCGAGCTGTTGCGGCTTGACCGCCAGTACCACGACATCTACCGGCACTTGAGTTTCAGAGAGGCTCGCTACCGCTTTCACGTGAAGATCTCGTGCGGCTGACGCGGCTTCAGAATTCGGGTCGACAACCTGAATCCGCTTCGGATCGCGGCCTTCGGCCAGCCAACCCTTCACAAGCGCCCGTCCCATATTGCCGCAGCCGGCCAGCAGTATATTGATATCCTTACGCATGCATTGGCCGGGCAGTCAGCGGTCGGCGGCGAGCGATTCGCGCCGCGTGCCAGGATCGAGAACCTCTTTCTTATCCCAGAACGTCTGGAGATCCAGCGCGCCTTCGGTCCGAGCGACGAAGCAAGTGACCGCAGCGTCACCGGCAACATTGACAGATGTTCTGAGCATGTCCAGAAGCCGATCAATACCGATAATCAGCGCAATACCCTCCACCGGCAAGCCGACCTGTCCGAGCACCATCGCCAACATGATCAGGCCCGCGCTCGGTACCGCCGCGGTGCCGATGGACGCCAGCGTGGCTGTCAAGATCACCGTGAGATAGTCCCCCAGCGCAAGATTCACGCCATAGACGTTGGCGATGAACACCGTCGCCGCGCCTTGCATGATCGCAGTGCCGTCCATGTTGATTGTCGCGCCCAAGGGTATCGTGAACGAAGCGACCGAGTTCTTCACGCCGAGGCGCGTCGTTACCGTGTTCAACGTCACAGGAATGGTCGCGCTGGACGAGGAGGTACTGAATGCGAACGACATGGGGGCCCGCATCTTGGCCAGAAACCGTATCGGGCTAAGCCCGG
Source organism: Gammaproteobacteria bacterium (assembly GCA_004357505.1). Taxonomy (GTDB): domain Bacteria; phylum Pseudomonadota; class Gammaproteobacteria; order Steroidobacterales; family Rariloculaceae; genus SMWC01. Next base: position 1,272 of record SMWC01000125.1, read on the forward strand.
TGGCACGCAGTAGCAGCCCGTAGGTGACTATCAAATGTAGAAACAAACCGATCACTACAGCGATGAAATAGCCCAGCAATGGCCTGAAGATATCGATTCCCTGGGTCGCGAACGTTCGTGATATCAGGGCGAATACGCCGATTGGCGCAGTCTTGATCACCAGCAGTACCATTTTCAGGATGACTTCGTTGAGATCGGAAAATAGAGAAGCGACGCGCTTGCCACGCTCACCCGCCGACGTAATAGCAAAACCTAACAGCAATGCGAACAGAATGATCTGCAGCATTTGGTCGTCGGCCATCGCCCGGATCGGGTTCTCCGGAAACATATCGATAATCACTTCGGTGAGCGGCGGCGCTTCTCTGGCCTGATAGCTGAACTCTTCGCCAACGAACTCGAAGCCTTCCCCGGGAGAAATCACAGTGGCAACCGTCAACGCAATGGTAATAGCGACCGCTGTCGTCAGCAGATAGAGCCCGAGCGTCTTACCGCCAACTCGCCCAAGGGCGCGAAGATCTCCCAACGCGGTTACTCCACAGACGAGAGAAACCAGCACCAATGGGACGACCATGAGCTTTAGCAAGGCAAGGAATATCGCCCCCACTACATAGAACAGCCCATCGACGAGAAAATCGCTGACGGCCTGGAAATTCGCGCCATAGAGATTCAAGACCACGCCGACGGCTATACCGGCCAGCATGGCGAGAATTATCCGTTGCGTGAAACTCATGAAAAACCCTCTAGACGCCGCGTTGCGCCAGCCTAGCCACCGCAACCTAGCGTTTCCGGCGACCGGACGCAAACGGGGCTCTAGCTCGCATATTGCACCAGGCGGTCGCCACGCTCAGCGATCGGTTCGCTAGAAAGCTGCCCACATTACCGGTCGATAGCGGTGAATCGCGCAATTCACGCTAAATAGGGCTAAAATCCGCGGCACGAGAAAGATCGATACGTCCGGGTGTTCCAAACCTGGCCGTCTGGCAAGACCTTTAGCTAACAACATTAAACTAAACCTAAGGTGAGGGAGATCACATGAACCGTCTAGCAGTAATCGCGCTTGTTGCGCTGGGCTTCGTCGCGCAAGCAAGTGCCGAGCCTATGGCCTTTAACATCGACCCGAACCACTCGAGAATCTGGTTCGATGTCAACCACCAGGGGTACTCGATCATGCGAGGGATGTTCGGCGACTTCGGCGGAACGTTCAATTTCGACGCGGACGACCCGACCGCTAGTTCACTGGATATCATGATAGAGGCCGCAAGCGTCGACATGTTCCATGAGGGGCTGAACGATCACCTCAAACGGGACGATTTTTTCGGCGTCGAGAGCAATCCGCAGCTTCATTTCGTCAGCACCGGGGTTGAGGTGGTAGGCGAAAATCACTATATCGTTCATGGTGATCTTACGATCCTGGGCCAGACGAATCCCATTTCGCTGGATGTCATGCAAAACCAACTCGGAACAGACCGTAGCGGCGCCGACAAGGTTGGATTCAGCGCGACCGCAAATCTCGACCGAACTGACTACGGCATGAACTTCGGCGCACCCGTCATCGGTGCGGATGTCAGCATCAATATTCAGATCGAAGCGACGCATGGCGGCGACGGCGGCATGGGCATGGGCATGGGCATGGGGCAATAGCACCCGCTCAACCACCTAGGTAACCGGAGCGCGGGCATCCCGCGCTCCGGCTTAAGTCAACCCATCAGCGACGGACGCGGAGGACCAGCATGCGGCTTAGGCGGCAGGCTGTACACGTTCTGTTCGGGGTCGCTCTCTGCTTTCTACCTGCGGGCTACAGCCAGACTCCCAGCGACTCGCTGACGGTCGAAGAGCGTCTCGTGTTGCTCGAGCGTCAGCTCGCCACGCTCGATACCCGGCTCAACACGCGGACCACTGCGGGCGCCGGATCGCTCGGCGCAGCCGATGCCGGTCTGACCGTACAGATCAGAATCGATGCCCTGGAGCGGGAGGTCGGTAACTTGACTCGGGAGGTCAGGGATCTCAATCGGCAGGTTGCCGCTGCCGGACGGGAAGCATCTGCCGCGCGGCGTGACGCCAGGGATGCCCTGTCGCGGACTCGTTAACCCGCGGTTCTGCAGTCGCTCAGCGCGACGGTAGCGCGACTCGCCGTCGCCGGCTATAGAAGCGCTCGATGAACTCGCCGAAAAGCGCTTCGCTCAGTGCCGTTGCGCGATCGATAAACCGGGAGGTGTCCGCGAGTATCCGTTCAGAATCTACGGCTGGACTACACTCGGCGAGCTCGCGGAGATAGCTGGACGATCGCAGCCATCGCTCGATCAGCGCTCGGTCCGCCTCGAGATGAAACTGCAAGCCATAAACGCTCTCGCCGATGCGAAACGCTTGGTTGGCACAAGCCTCAGACTCCGCCAGGTGGCAGGCTCCATCGGGTAACGTAAAAGTATCGCCGTGCCACTGGAATATTTTCTCGGCGCCATCAAACTTGGAGAACAGCGCATCTTCGCGGCCTGCCGCCGTTGGCGAGACATCGAACCAGCCGATCTCCGTGACCGGATTTCGACGGATCCGAGCGCCCAAGGCGCTCGCGATGAGCTGCGCCCCTAAACAGATACCGAGCACCGGAATGCCGGCATCAACGGCCTGCCGAATCGCATCCTTCTCTACCTCGAGATGCGGGTAACGATCGGACTGATCCGCGCCCATGGGGCCACCCAACACGACGAGCCCATGGTAGCGCCCGACGTCCGGGCGGGCCTCGGCCAGGCGAGAGAAATTCATATAGCGGACACGGAAGCCCGCGGCCTTGAATTGACCGTCCAGCGTGCCTAAAGGTTCGGTCGCAACGTGTTGAAAGACCAGCAGCTTACGCATGCCCGCAGCATACCAGATGGGTTTTACGCAGCGCTGCGACCGTTGTCGGAGATAAAACAGAGACTCACTCCGATCAATCCCGACGGGACCCGCGACAATACGGCGGCATGCCGAAACGTTGACGTGGCCCGGAACGGAAGAATTACGGATCGATCAATCTCAACCGCCGGCTTGAAAGTAATAGCTCCTGCACAGAAAGACCCCGATCATCGGCGGCAACGCCATCAGGACGTGCTGAATCTCAGCAGCCCTGCTTGGCGCCGCGAGTTCCGCCATAAACGGAACCCCAACCCAGAACGGCGCGTAGAATCCGAATAGTAGGATCAACATCGACCACCAAACCGCGGGCCGGCGTAGTGGCTTGGGCACAAAGAGGATAAGTAAGATGACAACCATCGCAGCGACGTCGCCGAATACTTCCCGGAAATAGTGGTGCCAACTATGCGTCACGGCCAGCCGGCTGTCCGCTGTCAACACGAACAGCTCGTCGCCGATATGGGCCCAGGTGAACCCGACACTGCGCAAACCGATCAGAAATCCGATCAGCGTCAGCGCACGAGCAACATTCAGTCGATTCAGCTTCGCTGGCATCAGTTTCTCCCAAGCATTTAGCTATCGGCTTCGCGGCAAATTAAGAAAATTCTCATGAAAGCGCTATCAACGATTAATTTGATACCCGATCTGAGGATTTCGCCAGTCGATCTCGTACGGCCATTATGATCCCCAGGAACACGAGCGCCGCACCGATGAGGTGAAAGGTATACAAGCTCTCGTCGAGGAACAGCATCGCGAATGCGGCACCGAACACCGGAATCAGATTGAGGAATAGCGCCGCGTGCGTTGCGCCCACAGAACGTATCGCGAGATTCCATAGATAGACGGCCAACAACGTCGCGGCGACACTCAGATAAACAATCGCTGC
>SMWC01000013.1 GCA_004357505.1 Gammaproteobacteria bacterium
ATCCCCGAGATCCTCGTCGCCTGGCCGATACTCTGCGGTCGGATGTGCGCGAGCTTCTCGCGCACTTCGTTCGACAAGCCGCTCACGTTCGAGTAATCGAAGTCCGCCGGTAACGCCGTAGACTCGTGTTTGCGGTGGCGCGCGATCTCCTGCGTCTGGCGTTTGATATAGCCGCTGTACCGAGCCTGAATCTCGAGCTGCCGGGCGACCTGCGTGGCTACGTCGTCGCTGAGATCGGCGTAGCCGTCCGCAGGACCGACTCGCTCCAGCGCGACGAGATCCTCGTAACGCACTTCCGGCCGCCGCAACAGGTCGTAAGCGGTTGCGTCCCGGCCGAGCGGCCCGAAGTCGCTGTCGACGGGCACATCTGCCGGTCGGACGGTAATACTGTTGAGACGAGTCGTCTCGGTCTCGACCATTTCACGCTTGGCTGTAAATACCTGCCAACGCTCATCGTCGACGAGGCCGAGCTCGCGGCCTTTTTGCGTCAGGCGCAAATCGGCATTGTCTTCGCGCAGCGACAGACGATACTCCGCGCGGGACGTGAACATACGGTACGGCTCCGTCGTGCCGCGGGTGACGAGGTCGTCGATCAGCACCCCGATATACGCCTCGTCGCGCCGTGGACACCACGGCTCGCGTTCGGACACCTGCAGGGCTGCATTCGCGCCCGCAACAAGACCCTGCGCCGCGGCCTCCTCATAACCTGTCGTACCATTAATCTGTCCGGCGAAGAACAGGCCTGCGATCGCTTTTGTCTCGAGACTCGGCCGTAGATCTCGAGGATCGAAGAAATCGTACTCGATCGCATAACCCGGCCTAGTGATATCGGCGTTCTCAAATCCCGTGATCGAGCGAACGAACTCGTACTGTACATCGAATGGCAGGCTCGTCGAGATCCCATTCGGGTAGATCTCATGGGTATTGAGACCCTCGGGTTCGACAAAGATCTGGTGGGAGTCCTTGTCCGCGAAGCGCACGACCTTGTCCTCGATAGAGGGGCAATAACGCGGTCCGGTGCCTTCGATGGCTCCGGTAAACATCGGCGAACGATCAAGATTGGCGCGGATAATCTCGTGGGTCCTGGCCGTCGTATGGGTGATGTGACATGGAACCTGCCGTGGATGGTCAGCCGGTGTACCGAGGTAGCTGAACACCGGCACCGGAACGTCGCCGGGCTGCAGCTGCATACGGCCGTAGTCGAGACTGCGTCCGTCGATCCGTGGCGGTGTCCCGGTCTTCAGGCGGCCGACGGCCAGCCCGAGATCTTTGAGCCTGCTCGCTAGCGTCACGGCGGCTGGATCACCCATGCGGCCACCCGGCACATTCGTCTCGCCGACATGAATCCGCCCGGCGAGAAAGGTACCGACGGTCAACACGACAACGCGTGCCGTGATCTGAAAGCCCATGTGCGTCACAACGCCGCGAACTCGATCGCCTTCCAGCAGCAGGTCCTCGACCCCCTGTTGCAACATCGTCAGGCCCGTCTGTGTCTCGAGGATCTGGCGGATGGCTTGACGGTACAAAGCCCGGTCCGCCTGAGCGCGGGTTGCGCGAACCGCGGGCCCCTTGCTCGAGTTCAGGATCCGAAAATGAATCCCGGCACGGTCGATCGCGCGTGCCATCGCGCCGCCGAGCGCATCGACCTCCTTGGTCAGGTGGCCCTTGCCGATGCCACCGATCGCCGGGTTACAGCTCATCTGCCCCAGCGTGTCGAGATTCTGGGTCAATAGCAGCGTTTTGGCGCCGGCACGGGCGGCCGCTAGTGCCGCTTCGGTACCGGCATGGCCACCGCCGACGACGATGCAGTCGAATGAGCTTGGATATTGCATGGTTTTTAGTCCGTGGAACGGGATTCTAGGACGACTCCAAGCCTCCCGCTAGCCCGCCGATGACAACAAGCTGACTGAACCGGCATTGGCAAACACGCTTCGATCACGCCAACATAGCGTCCCTATGAGACTTTCGCGCATTTGTTGGGCCGGTTTCGCGTGGCTCGCCGGCACGCAAGCGGTAGCCGCGGCGATCGAGACCCAAGCCTGCCGACTGTCATCGCGCTGGTTGGCGACCGTCTCGGCGCAGTGCGGCACGCTGACCGTGCCGGAGGACCCCGCTAACCCGGACGGCCGGCAGATCGAGTTGTTCGTTGCGCGAATACCGGCCCTGAGCGGCACGCCGCAGCCCGATCCACTGCTGCTGATCTCCGGCGGCCCGGGCCAGGCAACGACCGATCTGTATCTCGCCCTACGCGGTGCGTTCGAGCCGATACGACGCGATAGAGAGATCATTTGGCTCGATCAGCGCGGCACCGGCCGCTCGGCCCGCCTGTCTTGCCCGACGGCCGACGTTCAAGACCTCGACACCGCCACACTCGATGAGTTAGCGGCGCTCGTCACCGATTGTGTCACGGCGCTTAACGCCGACCCCCGTTTTTACACGACTTCGGTCGCGGTCGGCGACCTGGAACAGTTGCGGCTTTCGTTGCAGCTTGCCGAGTGGAATATCTACGGTATCTCCTACGGTACGCGGGTCGCGCAACATTATCTGCGCCGCTACCCGGAACACACACGGGCCGTGATACTTGACGGCATCGTACCCGCCGAGCTCGCGTTAGGGCCGGCGATCGCCAGGAACGCTCAAGACGCATTGGAGGAGATCTTCGCCCGTTGTGCGGGCCAGCCCCAGTGCGTGCAGCGTTTTCCTGTGCTGGGCGAGCGGTTGACGACGCTTCTGGCGCGGCTACTCGAACAACCGCGTACAGTCGAAATGTCCGATCCGATCACCGGCAAGCCCGAAACGCTAACGCTCTCCGACCGGCACCTTCAGGCTGTGGTTCGCTTGATGAGCTATGCGCCCCTGACGACTGCCTTGCTGCCGTTGCTCTTGAGCGAAGCGTACGACGGCAATTACGCACCGTTAACCGCTCAGGCCTATATGATGATCGACGAACTCGACCGGACTATCAGCTTTCCGATGCACAACTCGGTGGTCTGTACCGAGGATGTGCCGTTCTATCGGGATGCCGACCTGCTGGGTCTAGAGGAAACCTACCTCGGCAACACGATCATCGATGCGCTCACGACCGTGTGTTCGGTCTGGCCGGCTGGTGTGTTGGATAGCGATCTGAAAGCTCCGCTCATATCCGATCGACCCGTGCTGTTGCTCTCCGGCGCAGCCGACCCCGTGACCCCGCCTGCGTACGGCGCCCAGGTGCTCGAGAATCTCAGCAATGCCCGCCACCTCATCGGTCCTGGTCAGGGGCATGGACTGGCCGGGGTCGGTTGCGTACCAACACTGATGCGCCGCTTTCTGGAGGACCTCGATCCCCAGGGGCTGGACGATGACTGCCTGCAGCGCGAACGGCCGAGTCCGTTCTTTCTCGATTTCACCGGACCGTCGCCATGAAGTTGGCAGCTTCATGATTCGGGTCGACACGGTCGCGAAGCGCTTTGGCGCGGTCGAAGCCTTGAAGGATGTCAGCTTCACGGCGCGTAACGGCCGCATCACCGGATTACTCGGACCCAACGGCGCCGGTAAGTCGACCTGCCTCAGGATTCTCTACACCGTTCTTGCGCCCGACTCAGGCACAGCCACGATCGATGGTATCGATGTTGTCGCCGACCCGATCGCGGCGCGACGGAAGCTTGGCGTACTACCGCACAACGCAGGTTTGTATCCGCACTTAAACGCTAGAGAGAACATTGCCTATTTTGGCGAACTGCAGGGTCTTTCCCGGCGCGAAATCGAGCCACGTGTCGAGGCACTGCTCGTTCGGCTCGGGCTGACCGAGATCGCCGACCGCCGGGCCAAAACTTTCTCGCAAGGAGAACGCACCAAGGTAGCGCTCGCCCGGGCGCTGGTACACGAACCAAGCCATCTGTTACTCGACGAGCCGAGCAACGGCTTGGACGTAATGGCGACAAGATCGTTACGACAGTGGCTCCGCGAGCTCAAAGCCGAAGGTCGCTGCATCATCCTGTCGAGCCACATCATGCAGGAGGTCACCGCACTGTGTGATGACATCGTCATCATCGCCCACGGCCGGGTTGTCGCGCTGGGCACGCCTGGCGAGCTGCAGCAGAGATTCGGCCAGACGAGTTTGGAGGATATTTTTGTTCAGACCGTCGCCCAGACATGAACTCGACGATACTTACCGTTTGCCGCAAGGAGGTAATCGAGAACAGCCGCGATCGGCGGACGCTCTTCTCCACGCTGTTGTTCGGTCCGCTGTTCGGACCGGCCCTGTTCGCGATTATGATCAACGTGATGATTTCCCAAGCCTTGTCGGGTGCGGAAGAAGACATCACGTTACCGATCGTTGGCCAGGAGCATGCTCCCAACCTCGTTGCTTTTCTCCGCCGCCGGGGTGTCGAAGCCTCTGCGGATCTTGAGAGCCTGGAAGAAGCCACGGCTGCTGTCAGAGAAGGCGAACACGAGATCGTCCTCGTAATCAGCCCGGAATTCCCGGCGAACTTTCGTGCCGGCGGCGATGCCCGCGTCACGCTCGTATTCGACCCATCTCAGACCAGGCTCAATCTCAGTACGCGACGCGTACGGGGGCTATTGAACGCCTACTCCCGACAGCTCGCATTCATGCGCCTTCAAGCCAGGGGCATCAGCCCGCTGTTGTTACGCCCGATCACGATCGACGAATTCGATCTCTCCACCGCGACAGGGCGTTCGGTAATTTTATTGGGAATGCTGACTTACCTTCTGCTGTTCGCGACGCTGATGGGCGGGTTTCACCTGGCGATCGACTCGACCGCGGGAGAGCGGGAACGGGGGTCTTTGGAGCCGTTACTAACAACTCCGGTAGCGCGCGCGGACCTGTTGCTCGGCAAAATGGCGGCGACGATGTGCTACATGATGCTGTCATTGACGCTAACCGTCGCGGGATTTACCGTGGCGCTGTACTTCGCGCCGCTGGAACAAATGGGGATGAGTTCGAATTTCGGCCCGTTGGTCGCTCTGAAAATCATCCTGATACTCACCCCCTTTGTTCCGTTGGGCGCCGCGCTGATGACGTTGGTCGCGTCTTTCACGAAAAGCTACAAAGAAGCGCAAACCTATCTGGGGCTTGTGCTGCTTGTGCCCACCCTGCCGCTGATCATCGCGACATTTCTCAATATCAGACCTGACCTCAGCCTCATGTGGATCCCGAGCCTGAGTCAACATCTGCTGATTATCGAATTGATCAAAGCCGAACCGCTGAATCTCGGCTATCTCGGTGTGTCGACAACGAGCACCTTACTGTTCGGTGCGTTGTTAGCCTGGCTAGCGATTCGCCTGTACGACCGCGAACGATTGCTCCGCCAATAACACATAACAAGATTATTTGGCGATCGATAAACTTATGTAAAGGTATCGACGCCGAATTCGAGAGCGCCGTCACCGATCACGATGCTCGCCGGTAGCAGGATAGTATCTCTTACCGTTGTAGCAAAGATTCCAGTGACGACCTCTTCATCCGGCAACGAACACGAAAGTACGGCAGATCACTCTGAACTCGACCCGTTGACCGGAGCGCTGACTCGACAGACGTTTTTTCTACGACTAATAGAACAAGCAACCCTTGCGAACTCCACCGGACAACCCTTCAGCATCTGCCTTGCCGACGCCGATCAGCTGAAAAATATCAATCATCTGCACGGTCAACAGGCAGGTGACGAGGCGCTGAGCCAAGTCACGCGCCGCATTCGGCAAACTCTCGCCGACGCATTTCCCGACACCCAGGAACCGGTTCTCGGTCGTTGCGACGGCAACGGTTTCGTCTTGCTGATTCCAAATTGCGAACTTGAGCAGGCGTCAGGAATTGCGGAGAATTACCGTCGCGCTATCGCAACGCTCGAGATGAGCAAGGGCGTGCGGATCACGGTATCGGTGGGAGTTTCCCAGTACCAGCTTTGGGAGTCTGCAGAAGAAACACTAGCGCGTGCCGAGCAGGCATTGCACCTGGCAAAGCAATTCGGCCGCGACCGCGTCGAGGTGGCCGCGACGCCACGCTCGACAAACACCACTGCGAAAGTCATCCCTCTGCGGCGAACCGCATAGCCCGCGACTGCACCGCGCGGTCGCTGTCCTCTACGGCATCTACTTCGCCAGCGGGTCGGGTCTTACCTGGAAGTGCACCACCAACGGCTTGGTTCCATAGCCGCCCTCTTTCAGCCACGGCGTTCGATCGCCGCTAGACACCCACAGACCGCGACCCTTCCAACCGGCATCCGGATCGTCGATCCGGCCGTCGAAACCTTTGCTGTAGAAACCGAGGGGATACGGAATTCGCATCGTGATGAATTCACCGTCGACGAGCGCGTGAACGCCATCAAAGAGATTCGCCGTAGCGATTGGTGTGTTGGCGCCCAGCCCAGAGGTGTTGTGCTGATCGACCCAGGTGTAATAACTCGACTCCACGCTGTACTCGGGTAGCTCCGGGAACCCGGGGCCTGGGAAACGATGGAATGTCCAACCTTCGGGGCAATGATCACCGGTCGCGGTCGGGCCATTGAGCGGGCCTTCGCATTTGCTGCGATCGAACTCCCCCAGGTGCCCACTACCCAACGAGACCCAGACTACGCCGTTGCGATCGATATCCGCCCCGCGCGATGAAAAACCCGGTAACGGAATATTGTAGAGTTCGGCCAGCGCCGTCTCCGGGGGGTTTGGACCGGGGTCCAGACGGATGATCGAACCTGGGAATCTAAAGCTCGTCGATCCCCACACCGACCCGTCTGCCGGGTTCGGCATCACCGCATAAAACCCTGCCGAGATTCGCATGTCGAGGTTCGGGTCCAACGGCTCACCAGGCTCAACGTAGTCGTCTCGCCGACCGTTACCATTGGTATCGAGGATCAGTGGCGCCCAACCTTGGGACGCCGCGGCATCACCCGTCGCGTAGAACTTATTGGTGTCGAGCCAACCGACGACTCCACTGCCACCACTCGTCCACAGCGTGTTGTGGTCATCCTCGGCAAACTGCAAATGGTGCGTGGAGAAACACGTGTCGACGAATGTGTACTCTTCGGTCTGCGGATCGTAGACGGCCAGATGCCGGTTCGCCCGCTCGGTCGGGAAGAACTTGGCCGATGGATGGTCGGATCCTTCCCTACAGAAGTCGGGGTTGCTCGGACCGCGCACGCGTGCTGTGTACCAGATCCGACCTGTGCCATCGAACATCGGGTTGTGCGCATTAGCCTGACTGTCCCAGATGCGCTCGTCGCCCCAGTAAGGCGACGGCTGCACGACCGGCGCGCTATTCGTAGTCGGCGTGTCGGCATCCCGAACCTGTGCGCGGAATGTCGTCGCGATGTTTGCTACGGGATCGAGAATCGGAAAGTTGTCGGTGCTCAGTTCCGGTGCGCCGTAGATCTTGCCGTAGCCGTTGACGGTGGGATTGCGTCGGTCGGTCGTCGTCAGGTCGTGAAGATAGGACTTCGGATCGGCCCAGTCTCTGACCGTCGCGACGATATTGCGCTCTATACCCTGCGGTCGTTCGGGCTTGAACGCCGGCAACTCCCCCGCGGCGACGCGGTCGGTCCAGTCGGCCAGATAGCGAATCGGCACGCCACCGAGCCGTCCCACGAGCGCGTTGATCATCGACGACCCGGCCTGACCCGATTGCACCCGGCGTACCCACGCGTCCTCCGCGGATTCGAACTCGCCGA
>SMWC01000003.1 GCA_004357505.1 Gammaproteobacteria bacterium
GTCGCTGGAACGTCGGCGTCTTAGGTGTTCGGCAGGCAGGTTTCGGGGCCGTGGATGAGAGCGACCTCTTCGTCGGCCGCGTCACGGCCAATGTATTCGAAGAATCCAGTGTCGGCATGATCGTAACGGATGGAGATCCGGTTTCGAATTTGGATAACTCGGTCGTGGGCGCCGACTTTCGCTATCGAAATACCCGGCGGCCTTCCGGGCGAACGGTCGAGGGTACCGCGTGGTATCAGCGCTCGGATACCGAAGGTGTTGCGACAGACGAATCTGCCTGGGGGCTCGAGTTCTCGCTGCCGACCAGCGAGGGCTTGTCTTTCACCATGCGCTATGAAGTCGTCGAGGAGAACTTTAATCCCGCTTTGGGCTTCGTGAACCGCACGGGTTATGAGCGAGTGTGGGTTTCGAGCGGTTACCGGTTTCGTCCTGTGGATCGCCCCTGGCTCCGAAGCAACCAGATGTGGCTGTCCGCTTCGCAGTACGACAACAAGGCCACCGGCGAATTGGAGTCACGCTCGTTGAATTTCAGGCCGTTCCGGCTCGAGAACCATCGGGGGGATCAGTATGGGCTGATATTCAGGGCCGAGAAAGAGGTACTGACCGACCCCTTCGAGATCTCGACCGGCGTCATTATTCCCCCGGGGGAATACAACAACAACAGCGCCTCGATCTCGCTCAACCAGGCATCGGAGCGCGTCGTCGCCCCGAGCTTCTCCATCACAGATGGCGATTTCTATGACGGCCAGAAGCTGACGCTAACGGGAGGCATAGACTGGCGGCCAAGCAGCCGCTGGTACCTGAACGCCAACTACCAATACAACGACGTCGAGTTGCCGGTTGGAGAATTCACGACTCGGCTCATCCAGCTCCGTGCGAATCTGGCGTTCAACGTCAGGTGGTCGTGGGTGAACTTGCTCCAATACGACAACGTCTCCAACACCGTCGGGCTCAACAGCCGCCTGCGCTTCAATCCCCGAGCCGGAGAAGACCTTCATATCGTCTGGAATCATAACTCCGACGCGCTGGCGAGCTTTTCCGGACTGAGCTCGCGTGAATCGGAGATCACGGTCAAGTACAGCCGCACGTTCCGCTTCTGATGCTCCGAGCTTGAGACGGGCAGTTAGAACCGGGGCCTAGAATCTTTCGTGGTTCTCCCGGCCCAGATTGTTGATCTTAGTTCTGCCCAGAGATTTCAACAGCAGATTCCGGCCCCATTTCAAGGCAGGATACAGAAGGCGCGACGCTCGTTCGGATTGAAACAGCCAGTAATTGATTCGGTTAAAGTGGCCGGACCGGCTGCTCATCAGAGCCAATGCATGAATCGCATCCGCGCCATAATAGAGCTCTCCCTGCATTTTCAATACCATTCCCTGATCGATATCCAAGCCAAGGGCAGTAATCTCAGCCAGCACTTCACTTGATTCTCTGGCGTCTATCAGCTTCAGGTCGCCGGCGGATTCCTCGATCCGCACACGCCGGCAATAGTTCTCGCACACAGGACATTCCGTGTCGTAAACCAGCAGAATCTTGTCACGGTCCATCTGAAGTTCTGAGCGGCGCTATTCTATAAAACGCTAACACCGGCAACATTGATACCTTGAATACTTATTCCGCCTCAGCATCCCGCTGTCACGCGGCAGGCGACGAGTTGCGCGAGTGCGGACTGCCCGCCGTCCGGATCCTCGACGATCGCTTCCCTGTAGAACAGCACCTGCAGCTCTGCTGCGAGCTTAAGCAGTTCATTCGGCGCCATCCGGAAGGCTGGGTCCGAAGGGCCGCTGACCTCACGGTCGGTCACCAGGTGCACCTCGCAGAGGAAATGCCCGCCCGCTCGCAGCAGGCGGAGCAGAGTTGGAACCAGCGAGGGCTGCGTATAACGAGCCATGACGATCAGATCGTAGTTTTGGTTTGGCAATACACAGGACTCCAGATCGGTCTCGGTGCAGGACACTTTCACGCCTCGCGCTTGCGCCGTTTCGCGAAGACGATCGAGTGCGACACTCGAGATATCGATCGCATCGACCTCGTAACCCGCCTCTGCGAGATAGACCGAATTGCGGCCTGCGCCACAGGCGACATCGAGAACACGCCCCCGCGGCAGGCGTGGCAGCCACTCGACGAGTAACTCGGTCGGGTGGGTACGCGCCTGGTAACTCCCTTGCCGATAGCGTGCATCCCATTTGTTGCGGTCGGCCTGACTCATGGACACAGCTTACGCCATGTAACGTCCGCCGCTGACGTGCACGGTCTGCCCAGTAACATAGCTGTCGTAAGGATTTGAGAAAGCCAGCACGAGTCGCGCGACGTCCTCGCAGCTGCCGCGGGCGTTGGCTTCATCATCTTTGAAATGGGCCTGCGGTTGGCCGGCCCTACGCTCGGTATCGATGAGTCCCGGCGCGACGCAGTTGGCCCGGATCTGACCTAGGCCTTCGGCGGCCAGCGCTTTCGTCAGTCCGACAATGCCGGCCTTGGCTGCAATAACCGGCGCGCGATCCTTGGCCGGGCGATGCGCGCTCAGACCACCGATATTGACGATCGCGCCTTTTCGATTCGTCGGTAGGCGGCGAAACAATTCCCGGCAGGTCAGAAAGGGACCGGTGAGCATGATGTCGAGCACCGTGCTCCAGGTCTCCAGGCTCGTGTCCATGAACGGTCCATGGGGGCGAAACCCCGGCCCATTGACGAGTATCGAAACCGCGCCGAGCTTCTGCTCCGCATGGTCGAATGCGCCGCTCACGGCTGCCTCGTCGGTGATATCAGCCACGAGACCCGTGGTCTTGCCCTCAGCGGCGCCAAGCTCGGTCAGCGCGTGTGCCAGCGCCGCGGAGTCCGAGCCGCCGACCACGCACACGTTCGCGCCGGCTCCGCGCAGCGCCTTGGCGACAGCGAGCCCAATGTTGCGCGTGCCGCCCACCACCAGGGCGGTCTCACCTTCCAGATTCACATTAGTGTCCCTCGCGGCCAATCGATCATTCGTCCTTTAACGTGAGAGTAGCGTCGTGAGTTCGCGTACGGAAGCGACGTCTTCCAACGCTCGAATCATGTCGATGACAGCTTCGGTGCGGTTGTCCGGCCAATCAGCGAACTCCGCGCAACCCCGGAATTTGTCCGCAACTTCGTCATAGCTCATGGGGTTCGTGGGGCTACCCTTGCCGAAGTCGGCACGTCCGGAAATCGTTCGTCCATCGTGAAGATTGATATCGATAATCGTGGTCATCTTATCGTAACCTGCTGCTTCGGCCTCCGCATGCTCGCTGAAGTTCACGCGGCTGATCAATTCCTGTACATCGGCACGATTCACCACTTCGTCGGTAAATTCGGGTAGAGCACCGCGTCTCTCCAGCAGCAGAATTGCCATGCAGAATTCCATCGAGAACTTGGCCTGTAACTCGTCCGTCGGTCGATGATGAATTAATGCGTTGGGCATGTTGTGGTTCGTGCCCACATCGACGCTGGAGACATCTTCCGCTTTGATGTCATATTTCAGAATCAGTTCGAGCATCTTCGTCATGCCGGGATGCGTAAGGGAGCCGGAGGGGTTCGGTTTGATAGAAATGCCCGGCTCGATAAAGGTCCAGGGATTACCGAGCTTGGCCTGCAGCGCGTCCAGCGAATAACCGCCGCCATGGGCTTGAAAGAACCCGCGGGGGGATTCCAGGATCTTATCGGTCGCGGTCCAGCCTGCTCTGGCGAAGTCAGCTGCGACCACACCGGCCTCCGCGGCCCGCCCGGCATGGAAAGGCTTGGTCATAGTGCCGAAGTTCTCTCGCAGACCTGCCGCCTGACTCCCCGCGATGGCGAGTGCACGCAACGTTGTCTCGATGTCCAACTCGTACAGCTTCGCGACGGCAGCAGCCGAGGCAAACACACCACACGTGGCTGTCGTGTGAAAGCCATGTTGGTAATGTCTCGGTGACATCGCCTCGGCAATTTTTGCTTCCACCTCTACACCGATGTTATAGGCCAGGATCAGATCACGACCGGAGAGATCACCGTTCTCGGCTATGGCCAGCGCGGCGGGCAGGCAGGGGGCGGTCGGGTGGGTGAGCAGTCCGTAGACACGATCCGGGCCGACCGCCAATTGGGTATCGTCATAGTCGTCCGCGTGCATTGCCACGCCGTTGGCAAACGCAGAGAATCGTTCCAGCATTCGCAGGCTCGTGCCGAGCACCGTTGTGTTTCCGCGCAGGCCCTGGCCCAGCAAGTACTCTTGCACCAGCCGGCCGCTCTCGGCGACGGAGCCCGACAAGGCCAGACCCAGTCCATCCAGTATCGACTTGCTACTGAGATCGAGCAGTTCTTGCGGCAACTCGGCAAAGCCTGTATCGACGACGAACGATGCGACTTCCCGCGTCAGGTTCTCGCCGTGGCGGGACTCGATATCGGGCGTGAAGCGCTGGATCTCAACATCGCTACCGCCTGTCATGGATCGATCTCTGTGGAGTCATTGATTGGATGGAGTGAATCGCGCTGTTGTGAGTCTAGGCTGTTCTACGGTTCCGCGGAAGAAGTCTGCCGATTGCCGCGCGCGTTGGAGCCCAAAGAACGCTTATGCTTGCGAGACCGAGAAAGACCAGTGCGATGGGCCGGCCGAGAAATCCGGTCCACTGCTGATCGAAGATGATCAATGATTGCGCTAACGACGATTCAACGAGACCGCCGAGCACCAACCCCATAATAATCGGTGCCGGAGCGAACCCGTGGCGCTTCAAAACGAAGCCGAGCAGGCCGGCGAGCATCATGACCCAAACATCGATGACGGACTGCTCCAGGCCGTAGGCACCGACGAAACACAACGCAAAGACCGTCGGCCACAGTAGTGTCGGCGGCACCAGGCTGATACGCGAAAAGATCTTCGCGCCAGCGAGGCCGACGAACAGAAACAAAACATTCGCTAGCAGCATGGCGAAGAAGATGCCGTACAGCAGCCCCGGCTGCTCGTCGAAAAGGTAGGGGCCGGGCCGCAACCCGTGGACCTGGAGCCCCCCGAGGATCACGGCTGCGGTTGCACTGCCCGGAATGCCCAGCGCTAGCGTCGGCACCATCGCCCCGCCGGTCGCCGCATTGTTGGCGGCCTCCGGGCCGGCGACGCCCTCTATCGCGCCCTTGCCGAATTCCTCCGGCTCATCCGACCAGCGTTTGGCCTCGTTGTAACCGATCATCGCTGCCATCGTCGCACCTTCGGCCGGTAGCACGCCGATAAACGTGCCGATGACACTGGAGCGCAGTATGGTGCCCTTGACGCGGCGCAGATCGTCGAGCGACGGAAGCTTGACCGCAGATAGACGGACGCCGAACTTCTCCTGGCCGAGTTTTTGCGCTTGACTCAGTAACTCGGTAACGGCGAACAGTCCGATGAGTACGGGAATGAAATGGATGCCGTCACTGAGCTCCGGCACGCCGAATGTAAAGCGCTCGACGCCGGTAGTCAGATCCACTCCGACCGTCGCGATGAGCAGACCTAAACAGCCGCCAATCAGATTCTTTACAGGCGCTTCAGCGCTAATCGACGCCAGCATCGATAAGCCGAATATGGCGAGTGCGAAATATTCGGGTGGGCCGAAGCTATACGCGATCCGCGCCAAAAACGGCGCTGCGAACAGCAACACGATCACGCTGAATATGCCGCCACTGGACGACGCGATTGCCGCGATGCCGAGCGCGCGTCCAGCTTCGCCTTTCACTGCCATGGGGTAGCCGTCGAAGGCCGTAGCCGCTGCGGGAGGAGCACCTGGCGCGTTGATCAGGATGGCGGTTATCGAGCCGCCATAGGTGCCGGCGCAATAAAGCGCGGCGAGCAGGGAGATTGCGGGGACGGGATCGAGGTACAACGAAAATGGCAGCAGGAGCGCGATCGCCATCGACGACGACAGGCCCGGCAGCGCGCCGACGACGACGCCCGCTACGGTGCCGAGGATGATCAGCCCGATGACAAGCGGATCGGTGAAAACCGGGAGCGCATACTCGAGTCCAGGTAATCCCATGGTCAGAGGAGCCAGTCCAGAAGTAGTCCGGGCGGAAAGCGTATGCCGAGCGCTGCGCTGAAAATCAGATAGATGGCCGCAGGCAGCCCCAACGCAAGAATCCCGAGCGGACGCCAGCGCCGTTCTCCCCATGCGACCGGCAGCGCGATAGCGATTAGACCGAGGGTCAGCAGCGTTCCGAGTAACCCGACCAACACGCCGGCAAGGACGATGATCGATGCAGTAATCAGAACCGCCGGCTTGATACGGGCTCTAATTTCTCGACTTTTCCCTAGTCCGTTGAAGATCAGCGCAACGCTGAGAATCGCAACAAGGCTTATGATCAGGCGCGGGAAAAACGTCGGTGGTACATTCTGGGACAGCATGGCCGGTACTTCAGGGAAGCCGGTCGTCAACCAGTAGACGATCGCGCAGAGCGCAAGTAATACGACGCCGACGTATGTATCCTGGTGCTTCATTCGGACTATCGCCCAGCAGCCTGTATAAAAAGACTCAGGCGAGCGCAAGACAAGGCCAGAATCGACGAGAAAGCGCAGTGTACACCCCAATTTGTCGTTGCGCGGTCCCGTATTTGGAATCGATTCTTAACGCCGTATTGTGCCGTCTGAGGCTTTTTCCAAATTAAGCTACTCCTCTTCAATGATGCCAAGGTCGATCATGGCTTGCCTAGCATCGACATAGAGGCGCTGAATCTGCGCGTTCCATACCTCCCGTCCGGCGATACCGCTAGAATCCAGGCCCGAGCCCCGTAGATAGGACTGATACGCTTCTTGTCGCATGCCCGCCAGCATCCCCGACTCCAAAGTCTGAATTCGATCTTCGGGTACGCCCTTGAGAACGACATAGCCTCTAATCGTGGAATACACGACGTCGTAGCCGAGCTCAACGGTTGTGGGAACATCCGGGATCAGTGCCAGACGTTCTTTCGCCATGACGGCAAGCGCGCGAAAGTCTCCGCGTTGTATCTGCCCCAACGCCTCGGTGAGGTTTAGAGCGGCCGCGTCGATGTTACCGCCCATCAGGTTCGTCACGATCTCGCCGCCACCCGAAAAGGGCACGACGCTGAGCTGCGTCGCCGCGACCTGCGCGAGAATCGCTCCCGCAACATGATCGATGCCACCGATCTGAGCCGAGCCCCATTTGATCGAACGACGACGGCCCAGTTCGATGAGATCATTGAGCGACTTGACGTCGCTGTCCTGACGAACCATAACGACGAGGGGGTCATCGGTCGCCCGTACTACGCCGACCAGATCATCGATGGTCAGGGGCCCCTGACCGCGAGCGATGGCGAATAGATGGGTCGGCGTAATTGCCATGACAGTGTAGCCGTCACGGGGCCGATTATTCACATAGTTCATCGCCACGATGCCGCTGCCACCGGTCTTAGGCACCACGGCCATGGAGACGCCGAGTGCTGACCGGGCTCCCAACAACATCGCGCGTGCCGTGGCGTCGGTACCACCTCCCGGGGAGGCGTGCGTAACGACGTTGATGGGTCGCGTCGGGAACACATCCTGCGCCGCACAGACGGTAGTTGCCAGCCATACGATGCTGCCGGCGAGGGCTGGTAACGCGTGGGCGGCGATCTGACTCGGCTTCATGGGGGCGACTCTAGCATGCCAATTGCCTGTGTCCGGCAATCGCGACGGGGCAAACGCTCGTGCAGTAGAATTCGGGAGTAAACTCAGAGGGCAAAATGATGACTTCGAAAGGGCAGCCTGCGCGAAACAAGGACTTAGCGGTGGCGTTCGTCTGCGCCCTCCTGTCAGTGGTGCCTCTCCCAGGCAATACGCAAGACCGTTATCCCGTAGATTGGCAGGCCGTTGCCGCGGAATCGATGGAATATTTTTCGGTACTGCTGCGCACGGATACCAGCAATCCGCCCGGCAACGAAACCGAAGTCGCAAGATATCTTCAACAAGTACTCCAGCAGGAGGGCATCGAGGCCGAGCTCTTCGCGCTCGATCCGACGCGCGCGAACCTGGTTGCGCGGCATCGTGGCAACGGTAGTAAGCGGCCGATTCTGGTCATGGGCCACACCGATGTCGTCGGCGTGCAGCGCGATAACTGGTCCGTTGATCCGTTCGCCGCGGTCGTTAAAGATGGGTACATCTATGGTCGCGGATCCCTTGACGATAAAGATAATGTCACCGCTGCGCTGATGCTGATGTTGTTGTTGAAACGCACCGAGGTTGAACTCGACCGGGATGTCATTTTTCTGGCGGAGGCAGGCGAAGAGGGAACGACGAGATTCGGCATCGACTATATGGTCGAGAACCATTGGGACAAGATCGCAGCCGAGTACTGTCTAGCCGAAGGTGGCAGGGCCGTCGTACGAGATGGCGAAGTTCGCTACGTTGAGATCGGGACGACCGAGAAGTTTCCAATGCGGGTTCGGCTTGTTGCCCACGGGACGGCAGGCCACGGTTCGATCCCGAGAGTCGACAATGCCGTGGCGGCATTGTCCAGGGCCGTGGCGCGACTCGCCGCGTGGCAACCGCCGCTGCGTCTGAACGAGACAACGCGCGCCTACTTCGACCGCTTGGGCGCTATCAGCCCGCCGGAGCAAGCTGCCCGCTACAAGGGTGTGCTCGACCCGGCGCAGCAGCCTCGAATCGAGCACTACTTCGCCGAGCACGAGCCGCAACATTATTCTCTACTGCGAACATCGGTCGTGCCGACGATGCTAAGCGCCGGCTTTCGCCGCAACGTGATTCCTGCAGAAGCGGAAGCGACGCTCGACATCCGCGGGTTACCCGACGAGAATCCGGACGAGTTCTACCGTGACCTGGCCGGCGTGATCAATGATCCGAACATCGAGATCATCCCCGAAGGGATTTACCGGCCGGCGAGTCCGCCCTCTGGTCTAGATAACGAGATGTTCCACGCCTTGGAGGGAGTCACCGCACGTCTGTTTCCGCATGCAGTGACGCTGCCGACGATGCGCACCGGGGCCACGGACATGGCGCAGATTCGCGCGCAGGGAACGCAGTGCTATGGCTTCGGCCCAGTTCTGAATGAGGAAGACATCGCCGGGGCCGGCGGATCGCATGGCGATGACGAGCGCATCATGCAGAGCTCGCTGCTGACGCTGATTCAGTTTTTGTGGTACGCCGTCATTGAAGTGGCCGCAACCGCCGCTTAAGAACCGCTCGCGCAGCGCGTCCACCAATGACCCGCACTACCGCGATCAGACGTTAAAGCGAAAGTGGACTACATCGCCATCGGCGAGAATGTAGGTCTTTCCTTCCAGGCGCATCTCTCCGGCCTCTTTCGCGCCTTGTTCGCCGCGGCGGGCGATGAACCGATCGTAAGCGATCACTTCCGCACGAATAAAACCCTTCTGAAAGTCGGTATGAATTTCACCGGCAGCGTCGTAGGCGGTCGCGCCTCGCGGCACGGTCCAAGCTCGGGCTTCCTGCTCGCTTGCCGTGTAAAAGGTCTGCAGTGTCAGTAGATTGTAGGTTGCCGCAATCACTCGGTTTAGACCGGGCTCGGTCAAACCAAGTTCGCACAAGAATTCTCCTTGCTCCGCCGGATCCAGTTGAGCAAGCTCGGCCTCCAACGCGGCGCAAATAGCGACGACTGGTGCACCTTCCTGCTCAGCATAGGCCCTGACGCTCTCCAGGTAGGGATTATCGGTAGGCTCGCCCTCAGCTACGTTCGCGAGGTACATAACAGGCTTGGCCGTGATCAGGTGAATGTCCTGCAGCAGACCATACTCCTGCGGCTGGAATTCCATCGCCCTGACCGGCGTCCCGGCCTCAAGCGAATCCAGGATCCGGCGCAGGAGATCGCGCCAGATGACCGCGTCCTTCTGATTAGTTTTGGCCTGTCGTGCAGCTTTCTCGAATGCTCTCTCGACACTCTCAAGATCAGCCAGAAGCAATTCGGTGTTGACCACCTCGATGTCCTCGATCGGGTCGATCTGACCTGAAACATGGGTGATGTCGTCGCTGGAAAAACAACGCACGAGGTGAGCGATGGCGTGCGTTTCGCGTATGTGCGCGAGAAACCGATTGCCAAGCCCCTCTCCGGTTGAGGCGCCCTTGACGAGGCCGGCGATATCGACGAACTCAACGACGGTCGGGATTACTCGTTTCGCCTGCACGATCTCCGCAACGGCCAGGAGTCGCGGATCGGGCACGTTGACGATGCCGATATTGGAATCGATCGTACAGAACGGAAAGTTTTCCGCTGCAACCTCAGACGCCGTCAGGGCGTTAAATAGCGTGGACTTGCCGACATTAGGCAAGCCGACGATGCCGCATTTGATACCCACTCTCGCTACTCCTTAGCTCGGGTCTGCCGCGTTATTGTTTTTATTTGCGCGGTCCTTGACGCCGCGACTATGGAGCTTGGTCTTGGCCCGTTCCGCGCCCTGCTCCAGGATTACGGGAAGTATGTCAATCGCGGCGTTGATGGCATTGAGAATTTGCTCCTCGTCGGCAGACGACGCCTGCCGGAGCACGTAGTTGACAACCTCCTCGCGTCGCCCCTTTCCGGGATGGCCGATGCCGAGTCGCAGGCGCCAGAACGCCTTGCCCACGCACTGCACGACGTCGCGCATGCCGTTGTGGCCACCGTGGCCGCCGTCAAACTTGAGCTGGGCTCGACCGGGCTCGAGATCCAGGTCGTCATAGGCTATCAGGACGTTCGCGAGCGGAATCTTGTAATACGACGCCATAGCGGTCACGGCGCGGCCGCTGTCGTTCATAAAAGTCTGGGGTTTGAGTAGCCGTATTCGATGCGTATCGAGCCTGACCTCAGCGGTCATTCCGTGGAATCGGTTCTCAGCCTTAAACGATCCGCCGTGAGCTTGGGCCAGGAGGTCAGCAAACCGGAAACCGGCGTTATGGCGCGTGCGTTGATGCTCAGGCCCGGGGTTACCGAGCCCAACAATCAGTTCGATCTGTTGTCCCATAACGGAATCCTAGTGGTCTAACAAAGCTAGTTTAATGGGCTCAGCGAGAACGAAAAGGCCGCCCGTAGGCGGCCTTGACTTGAATCGTCGATGATCGCGTTAGTCGGACGATTCCTCGCTTTTTTCCGTGGCCGCCTCGCCCTCGACGGGCTCCTCGCCCTCGACGGGCTCCAGCTCCAAGCCCTCCTCGGCTTTGACGACCTCGTCTTCCTCTTCTCGCCTTGGCGGGTTGATGGAGATCACTGCCGGATCCTGGTCGTGAGAGAGAGCGGTCAGCTCTACACCCTCGGGTACAACGACATCGGATAAATGCAGGAGCTGATTCAGCTCCATCGCGGATACATCGAGCTCGAGAAACTTAGGTAAATTTTTCGGCAGACAGGAGACCTCAATATCGGTGACCAGGTGCGTGATCTCGCCACCCTGGTCCTTCACGCCGACGGCGAGGTCCTCGCCGATAAAGTGAATAGGCACA
>SMWC01000126.1 GCA_004357505.1 Gammaproteobacteria bacterium
AAAATCTCGGCTCCCAAAACACCTATAAATAAGGAGTCCGAAAATGTTCTCGATTTTCAAACGATCCCGCCGGATACGAGCCTGGAACAAAGGTAAGCTCATGGGCCAGAAGCCACCGCTCAAACCCAAGGAGATATGGTCGATCCGGATTCGATTGCAGATGAGCAAGCGTCGCCGTGATCTAGCGCTCTTCAATCTCGCTCTCGATAGCAAGCTCCGAGCGTGCGATCTAACGAAGCTGAGAGTGAAGGATGTGTTTCACGGCGATCAAGTCGCCAAACGGGCGACGATAGTGCAACAGAAGACACAACAACCGGTGCAGTTCGAGATCACATCTCAGACACGCTCATCGATAGTTGATTGGCTTCGAGTCACTGAACTCGGTCTGAACCAGTACCTCTTCCCAAGTCGTCGCTCTCCGCATCTATCAACGCGACAGTATTCGCGGATCGTCAATGGCTGGATTTCCGAGATAGGCTTGGATAGCAGAACTTACGGAACCCATTCGCTCAGACGGACCAAACCGACCTTAATCTACCATCGGACCAAGAATCTGAGAGCGATACAGCTTCTACTTGGACACACGAAGCTCGAAAGTACGGTTCGCTATCTGGGAATCGATATCGATGACGTTCTTGAGATGGCGGAGAAGACGGAACTCTGATTCTCGACACTAGATAGGCCGATCCAGGGGGTGAAAATCCCCCTGGATTGGGAAAATGCTTTAATTTCAGCCGCTAACTAGACGACGGCTGCTTCTGGCCGAAAGCGGACATTCGGACTGAGTCTAGATCACCCTTCTTTAACGTCCGCTTTGGAGAAAAAAGCGGACATTCAGCCCTCCGGCCGAGTCTGATCCGGGTAGATTTCACCTGATTTTTCGCCATCTCGTGACCTGAACTGGGTAAAATCGGGCCAAGAAACAGCGGGGGAGTATGATGTCCGCATCGACCTCTGAGCGTGCGCCCGGATCCGGGGACTGACGATGACGCTTTCCTCTGGTACCCGCTTCGGGCCGTATGAAATTGCCGATGAGATCGGTGTGGGTGGTATGGGTGTGGTGTATCGGGCGACCGATACGAATCTCAAGGGTGACGTCGGCACACGAACTGCGGACCCCCTATGAGTGAAGCCAAATCCAGTCTTCGTTTATGTACTGGCCACCAAGGCCTCAGCGGGAGACTAAAATGAGTCAGGCAAAAGATTTGATCGAACAGTTGCTACACGGAGCGGGGCGGCTCGGTATCATCATCGGTGTCGTTTTTCTGGGTTGGGCCACGTTGAGTTCCTTTTACACGGTGCAGCCGGAGGAGAGAGCCGTTGTCAAGCGCTTCGGTCGCGTCATCGGTATTACTGATCCGGGTTTGCATTTCAAGCTGCCTTTTGGCGTCGACAGGGTGCAGCTCGTGGCCACGGAACGCGTGCTGAAGCAGGAATTCGGTTTCCGCACCGCGGACAGCTCGGCGCTCGAGCGCACGCGTTTCGTCGATCAGGATTTTCCGAGCGAGTCGCTGATGCTGACTGGCGATTTAAACATCATCCAAGTCGAGTGGGTCGTGCAGTATCGAATCAGCGATCCGATTCGGTATTTGTACGCCATGCGGGAACCAACCCGGACGCTGCGCGATTTATCGGAGTCGGTGATGCGCCGCGTGGTCGGCAATCGCATCGGGAGCGAGGTGCTGACCATAGGCCGGGTCGAGATTGCCAATACTGCGCGCGACGAAATCCAAGCCGCAATGGACAAGTACGACAACGGCATCAGGATTATTACCGTGGAGTTGCAGGACGTGCTTCCGCCGCCCCGCGTTCAGCCAGCCTTTAACGAGGTCAATGAGGCGCGCCAGGAACTCGAGCGCATGATCAACGAGGCTACGAGGCAGGCCAATCAGGCAATCCCCAGAGCGCAAGGCACCGCGAACCGCATCATCTCCGAAGCCGAAGGCTACGCGACCGAACGCGTCAACCGTTCACTGGGCGAAACCGCGCGCTTCACCGCTGTGTTGTTGGAGTACCGCAATGTGCCGGAGGTCACGCGCTCGCGCCTGTATCTGGAAACCTTGACTGAGGTGCTGCCGAGGATCGGCTCCATATTGGTCGTACAAGACGACCAGATTTCGCCGCTGCCATTGCTCAATCTGCCCAATGCTCAGCTTCGCACGCAAAACTTGGAGGCCAGCCAATGACAAAGCTAACGATTTCAGCAGTCGCGCTGCTTGCGGTATTGCTTGTCGCGTTCAATGCCGCGTTCATTATCGATCAGGCGGAGCAAGGTATTCTTGTGCAGTTCGGTGAACCGATAGGCGATGTGATCACGGAGCCCGGTTTGCATTGGCGCGTGCCGTTCGTTCAGGACGTAAGACGTTTCGACAAACGCTTGCTGGTCTGGGACGGCGATGTCAGTCAAATTCCGACCCTCGGGCGCGAGTTCATCGTCGTGGATACCACGGCGCGCTGGCGCATCTCCGATCCGCTGCAGTTTCTCCGTTCGGTGCGCGACGAGACCGGCGCCCGGACACGCCTCGACGACATCCTCGATTCGGTAAGCAGAGATGTCGTCTCCGGTACCGAACTCGAGGAGATCGTTCGCTCGGCCGACTGGCAGGTCAACGTGGAGGAACTCGACGAGGAAGAGATCGCTGCGCTTGATGAATCCGATTTGGAGCGACCAAGCAAGGGGCGCGAACAACTCGAGCAAGAAATGCTTGCCTCAGCATCGCAGCTGATGCCCGGGCTCGGCATCGAATTGGTGGACGTGCGGATCAAGCGGATCAACTATATCGATTCGGTCCGTGTGCAGGTCGAGAGCCGGATGATTTCCGAAAGGCAAAGTATCGCTGCTCGCTTCCGCTCCCAGGGCGAAGGCCGGAGCCAGGAGATTCTCGGCGAGATGGAGCGCGAGCTGCGCCGGATTATCTCCGAAGCCGAACGCAGAGCCCAGGAGATTATCGGCGAGGCCGACGCCGAGGCCACTCGCATTTACGGCAACGCGTACGGTGCGGATCCGGAGTTTTATACCTTTTCTAAGACCTTGGAGAGTTATCGCGCACTCGGCGACAACACAACGTTGATGATAAAAGCGAATTCGGACTTTTTCCGTTATTTGGAGTCGACGACGCAGCCTTGACGGCCAGCCGAGACCGTCGCTTAATCCGATTGTGATGCCACGAGTGATACCGAGGATCGGCCTGCAGAATCCGAACCGTACAGTTATTGACAGGACTCCAAGCTATTCGTAATGCGTGTGTCGGCGGTTCGAATCCGTCCACCGGCACCAATGAAATCAGCCGGGTTAGCAGTTTCAGACTCTGACTCTAGTTTCCCGTGTAGACACTTTGTAGACACCTGAGTTCGTGAGAACATCGTTAACTGTTAATATGCGAGCTAATGCATATGACGGCTGAGCAGACAATCGGCCCCCGTGCGAGCGAGCGGCACCAAGAATAGACCTACGCCGAGGCGTTCCAAGATACAATAGTAGCTGTCATCCCCACCGCTTGTAACGAGTCTACGGGCTTGGTGCCCATGCCTTCTCGAGCGGAATGCTATCCCTTAGGAGAAATCATGGGTAGGAAACTTTACGTAGGAAATCTGCCGTATTCGGCCACGGAGAGTGCTCTTTCGGATAAATTTGCGGCAAGCGTAACCGTGGAATCCGTCAAGCTGATTACTGATCGTGGCACTGGCCAAAGCAAGGGCTTTGGCTTCATTGAAATGGCGAGTGACTCGGAGGCCCACGCGGCAATCGACAAGCTCAACGGCACCGACTATGACGGCCGGCCGATGAAGGTCAATGAGGCCAGACCCCAGGAGAAGAGGTCCAGCGGCGAGGGGAGAATCGGGGCCAAGAGGTAAGAAACTCAGGAGGAGCGTAATGAGTGCTCCAGAATGGGCGCTGAGCGGGCTGGTCATTGCGTTCGTTGTGATCGCGATCTGGGTATGGTGGCTATGGCGTAAATGATGCACAGTCTCTGATGACGTACGTTAGACCAGAGTCGAAGACGCCATCACCGACTACCTGAAAGCCAACTTCGATCTGTAGTGGGAGAATCGGGCGAAAAGAACTAGAAACTGAGGGGCATGGACGACAAGAAACGAGTGATGCTGGTCGGAGCACTGCTCGGCGTGGTGGCCGTTCTCTGGAGTTTCATTAGTAGAGGAGTTGAGTTCCCACAAACCCTCGAGATGTTTGTGTACCTGGCTTCGCAGCTCGTTGTCGGAGCATTCTTCGGGGCAATCATCACGCGGGTAGTGATGGCCGGACTGGACGCTCGCAAGAAGCGATAGGGGGAGCCATGAGAGCAGCAGTATTCACCATCACCCTTCTCCTCCTGACCAGCAACGCCCTGGCAGAGCCGCTCCGGGGAGCCAGTATGTCCTTTGATCTCACGCCTGATGGACTGGTGCGGGACCGAGGAACGAGCGTAGCTGCTCAGAGAAGTGGACGGAGGATCGAGTACGCCCTGATCGGACTGCTAGTTGTTGCGGTTGGGTAGATTGTCTTTCGAACCTGCCTGGTCTCATAGGCCTTGCAGCATAGACGTTAACATGGCTAAAGCACCTCCAATAACAATCATATCAACTACCGATCGTGTTCGGATTGAACGTTGGTGTGCCAAGGGACTCGAGCATCGAATCCATTTCCGTGATCGCATTGGACTGATGGAAGATTGGTATCACGATCATAAGAACGTAGATATTGTTGCGATTGCATTATGTGGACGTGTCCCAGTAGGGATGGCAATCGTAGTGGATTACTATGCCGATGGATGGACAGGGCGTGTCAACATTGGAGTGTATGTTAGGGACAATTTCAGACAGCTAGGTATTGGCGCGGCACTCGTTAAGAGAGCGAGACAACGTTCACAATATTACATCTACCCGTCACGATGGAATTATGCGGCAAGAGCTCTGTATGCCTCAGCTGGTGTGTAACATAGGACACCTAATTCGGATAGGTATCCTTCAGTTTTACGGGGAATACCGCGGCAGACCGTTAATGAATGTCCGCTTCTGGCCGTAAGTAGCCGTCCGTTAACATCGCTTAACGGTAACTTTGGGCCCGAAAGCGGACATTTTTTGAGATCGGGTTAGAATCAGTCTAATAGTCTCGAATCGACCCAACGCGGACGTAAGCGTCCGTTAGTAATCTTTAGTATGCATGCGTCTGCATATCTGGGGGAATAAGGATTGAAGCTAGAGAAATGGGCTTTGATTGC
>SMWC01000127.1 GCA_004357505.1 Gammaproteobacteria bacterium
AAGCGGCGTATCGGACATTTCGAGCAGGCTGATGGCGGCACGCTGTTTCTGGATGAGATCGGAGATATGTCGGCGGAGCTGCAGAAGCGTCTACTGAGAGTACTCGCCGAAGGCGAGTTCTTCCGCGTTGGAGGACAAGCGCCGGTTCGCGTCGATGTACGCGTCATCGCCGCGACTCATCAAGACCTGGCGCAGGCTGTCACGACAGGCCGATTCCGGGAAGATCTATTTCACCGTTTGAATGTCATGCGTGTCGAAGTTCCGGCGCTACGTCAGCGGAGAGAAGACATACCGGAGCTTGCGCGGTTTTATTTGAGCCAGGCAGCAAGCGAGCTCACGGTCGCGGCGAAGTCGTTGAGTTCGGGAGCCCTCCAGCTTCTCTCGAAATACGATTGGCCGGGCAATGTGCGGGAGCTCGTCAATGTGTGCCGCAGGTTGACCGTGACTGCGGCCGGCCGCGAGATCACGAGACAAGATATTCCACCGGAACTCGGTGGCGCGGCAGCCACCGACCCGAGTACCGGCTGGACAGTCGATTTGGCCCGCTGGGCGGAGGCACAGCTCGCCGGTGGCGGACCGCCGCTATTGGATGAGGCGCTGCCCGCTTTCGAGCGCACATTGATTCAGGCGGCCTTGCGACGGGCCCGGGGGAAGCGGCTGGAGGCGGCGAAATTGCTAGGCTGGGGCCGGAATACGCTGACCCGCAAGATCAAAGAACTCGGCTTGAACGACCACTAGACCGCATGTTGCATCAGCCGTTCAGAACTTCCTGCGCTCGATATCGGCGGTGATTTCCTCGGCGAGCTCGAGCGCCGCTACGCCGTCGCGGCCGGAGACCTCACAGGGCTTATTGTTGACGATCGAGCTGACGAACGATGCGATCTCAGCGGCTAACGCATCACCTTTGTCCAAATTCCAGCTTTCCTCTTTTAGCGTTGGCTGCTCGTCGCCCGTAGTTCCAGTGTGGGTGACGAGGCGAACCTCGCCCGCGCCGAAATCGATGGAGAGGTACTGATGTTTCTGGAACACGCGAAATTTGCGTTGCGTGCTGGTTGAGACTCGAGATGCGGTGACGTTTGCGATGGCGCCGGTGTCGAACTCGATGCGCGCATTGGCGATATCAACGCTGGAAGTCAGGACGGATATTCCGACCGCCGAGACGAGAGACGGCGCACCCGCGACCATCGAGATAATGACATCCAAATCATGAATCATGAGATCCAAGACCACATTCACATCTGCGCCGCGGCTCTTAAATGGCGCGAGGCGATGGCACTCGATAAATTGCACCGCACCGAGCCGATCCCGAGCGGACAGTAGAGCTGAATTGAACCGTTCGACGTGCCCGACTTGAAGTTTCAGGTCGTGCGCATCCGCAAGGATCGTCAGTTCGCGGCCCTGCTCGCTGGTGTTCGTCATGGGCTTTTCTACGAGTACGTGGATCCCGTTCTCCAAGAAGAATTTGGCTAGCTCGTAATGCGCCGAAGTACTTGCGGCGATAGTCACGGCGTCTACTTTGCCGGCCAGGTCTCGATAATCGGCGTAATAAACCGTATCGCAGGCACGGGCCAAGACTTCGCCGGCTTCGGCGCGGATGTCGCAGATGCCCACGAGGTCGGCTGCCGCTATGGATGCGAACTTCTGCGCGTGAAATCGGCCGAGATAGCCGGCGCCCACTACCGCTACCCGAATCCCGGTCACGCTCGTGCAATCCCTTTATCGGCGGTGTTGATGAAGTCTACGAGGTGTTCGATTAGCGCGTTGGTACCACACTCTACGTGGATTTTCTCCAGCGCCTCGTCGATCGTAAGACCTTTGTTGATAACGATCCGAATCGCCCGGTCAATCGCGCGAGTCTCATCAGCCGAGCGTCCGGCGCGTTTCAAGCCGACCTTGTTGGTGGCTTTGGGTACCGCCCAATGACCCTCGGCGATCGTATACGGCAGGATATCCTTGTTCACCCGCGCTCCCGCTACGATAAAAGAATACTCTCCGAGCCGCACGAACTGAGACACGCCGACGAGCGCGCTAATAACGACGCCACGTCCGATAAGCACATGGCCGGCGAGTTGCGAGAGATTAGTGAGTACCACCTCGTCCGCGATCTGGCAGTCGTGGCCAACATGGACATAGGCCATGATAAACGTGTCGTTTCCGACTCGAGTCAGGCCGCCACCTGCGTGACTGCCGAGGTTCAGGGAAGCGCACTCACCGATGCGATTGCGATCACCCAACTCGAGCCTGGTCCGGGAGTCCTTATAATTCCGATCCTGTGGCGGCCCGCCGAGCGTGGCGCCGCTTTGAATGAAGTTGTGTTCGCCGATCACCACGGTGCCGAAACGACTTCCGATTCGGACGTGCGACTCGACGATCGTGTTTGCGCCTATTTCCACTTCGCCATCGATCACCGAATACGGGCCGATCTCAACGTCGGACGAAATTCGAGCTTGCTCTGAAACGATGGCTGTCGGGTGAATCTTCAAACGGCTGCGACGCAATGGGACCGGCAGAGGCTCTGATACACGAGTCGGTCGCCGCGAGCAAGTCATCGCCGCGCCGGTAATGCATAATCAAGATCAGAGAATACGATGCCCGCGAATCTAAGCCCAGCATACAAGAAGGCCGAAAAAGAGTTCCGCGACGCGCGCGATGAGCAGGAGCGTCTAGCTTGTCTCAAGGAGATGCTGCGCACGATTCCCAAGCACAAGGGCACCGAGCATCTTCAGGCGGACATCAAGAGCCGCATTAAGCAGCTCACCGAAGACCTTGCCGGTCCTAAAAAAGGCGCGAGCCGGAGTGGTCCGGTGCACTCTGTTCGCCCTGAAGGCGCGGCCCAGATCGCGCTGCTCGGTCCGCCCAACTCCGGCAAGTCCAGCCTGCACGCTGAGCTGACAGGCTCCAGAGCGACGGTCGGTCCCTATCCGCTCACGACCCATGAGCCGATGCCGGGCATGCTTCCGTTCGAGGATGTGTCCTTTCAGCTTGTGGATTTGCCGCCCATATCAGAAGACCACATGGAAAGTTGGCTTGTGAATGCGCTGCAATCAGCGGATGCGGCGCTACTGGTCGTGGATATCTCCGATCCGAACTGCACCGATCATGTGGTGACCATCCGAGACCGGCTGGATGAGAAGAAAATTACCCTCAGCGATAACTGGCCCGGCTTGAAACGCGACACATCGAAGCTCAGGGACGACGATCAACAAGCGCTGGACCCGTTTCGGATCTACCTGCCGACATTACTGGTGGCGAACAAGACGGATCTCAATCCGAATCCGGAAGACGTCACCGTTCTGAAAGAGTTGACGGGGGTAAATTTTCCGACTTTGGCTACATCCGTTAAGACCGGCGACAATTTGCAGAGCCTCGGCTCGGTGCTATTCAAAGGTCTGCAGATCGTTCGCGTTTATACCAAGGCGCCGGGAAAGCCGCCGGTGATGAATCGCCCGTTCACGGTTCGATCCGGCGCTACCGTTCTGGATGTGGCTCGGCTGGTCCACAAAGATATCGCCGGTGCCTTCAAATATGCACGGGCTTGGGGAAGCGGCGTCTTCGACGGCCAACAGGTTGGCCCCGAGCACCTGCTGGCGGATGCCGATATCGTCGAGCTACATATGCGTTGACGCGCCGTCCGTTGCTAGCCGCTTAACGGTTGGTCTTCGGTCGCGCCAGTATCCAGATTGCCTACGAGGTCGGACACCGTGGCGATGTCATGGCGCTGCAGATAAGATTGGATACCGGCGTTGATCTTCTTCGCTGCCATCGGATCGTAAAATAGGGCCGTACCCAAGCCGATCGTCGTCGCGCCTGCAAGTAGAAACTCGATCGCGTCGTCAGCGGTCTGAATGCCGCCCTGACCGATGATCGGAATATTCTGCGGGCCGGCTTCCCGGTACACCTGGTGTACTTTCAGCAGAGCAATCGGCCGGATCGCCGGACCCGACAGTCCACCCTGAACGTTGCCGATAATCGGCCGCCCGGTTTCGATGTCAATTGCCATGCCCATGAGCGTATTGATAACCGCCAAACCGTCGCTACCGGCGTCAATGCACACGCGGGCGTTTGCAGCGATATCGGTTTGATTGGGCGACAACTTGGTGATCAGGGGTTTATCCGTCACAGCCCGGCAAGCCGCCACGACCCGGGCAGACATATCCGGATCGTTGCCGAATGCTACGCCTCCCTCTTTGACATTCGGACAGGAGATGTTGATTTCGATCGCGTCGATCGGCGAGTCGTCGAATCGTCGAGTGACGTCGGCATACTCCTCGATGGTCGAGCCACAGACATTGGCGATATATCGCGTCTCGGTAAAATCCAGCTCGGGCAAGATCTGATCGACGACATGGTCAACGCCCGGGTTCTGCAGGCCGATGGCATTCAGCATGCCCGCGGGCGTCTCCCAGAGGCGGTGCGGCTTGTTACCGAGACGCGGTTTCTTGGTCGTGCCCTTGAGCACGATGGCGCCTGCATCCCGGTTCGAGAAGCCCTCGATCCGCGTGTACTCCTCGCCGAAGCCCACACAGCCGGACAGCAGCACGATCGGAGACGCGAGATCCAGACCGCAGAATTTAACAGCCAGTGGCTTGCTCATGACCGGGTAGTGTAACTGCTGCCACGTAAACCCTCACAGCGCCAGCAGCTCGTCGCCTACAGCGAGCATACTGTGAGCATGATCCATCATCTCCGCCGCCGGCCCTGAGTGCCGCGAGGCTGTACACTTTTCAGCATGTTCGATCTGATCCTGTACGAACCGGAAATTCCGCCGAACACCGGAAATGTTATTCGCCTGTGCGCCAACGTCGGCGTCTCGCTACATCTCGTTCACCCATTGGGGTTTCAGATGGGCGAGCGCAGGCTGCGGCGCGCTGGTCTTGACTACCATGAACTCGCAACTGTCACCGAGCATGAAACGCTAGCGGCCTGCTTGCAGACGCTGAAGCCTGCACGACTCTTTGCGCTGAGTACCAAAGGAACCCGCACGCTCTTCGAGCAGCGATTCGCAGCCGGAGACGTATTTTTGCTGGGACCGGAAACCAGAGGACTCCCGGACACCGTGCTCAGATCAGGGGCGCTCGACGGCATCCTGCGCGTCCCGATGCGTAAGCAAAACAGGAGCCTGAATCTCTCCAATACGGCAGCCGTGGTCCTCTATGAAGCCTGGCGGCAGCTCGGATTTCCAGGCAGCGGCTGACGAGCAGCGCGGCCCGAACAAGAACGCCTTACTCAGGCGTCACCGGACGGCGCATCAACGTGATGACGGCCTCCTGGGGACTCATTCCCTCGTAGATGACTTTGTAGATCTCTTCGACGATAGGCATCTCGACATTCAGTTTGGCAGCAACGTCACGTACCGCGCGGGCTGCATAGTAACCCTCTACGGTCTGACCGATGGCTTTACGCGCTTCCTCGACATCGGCGCCCTTGGCGAGTCCGAGACCGAAACGCCGATTGCGGGACTGATTGTCGGTACATGTCAGGACCAGGTCGCCCATACCGGAGAGGCCCATGAAAGTGTCCTTGCGGGCGCCCAGGGCCAAACCCAGGCGCATCATTTCCATCAGTCCGCGAGTGATTAGTGCGACTCGGGTATTGGCTCCGAAGCCGAGCCCATCGGAGATTCCGGCGCCGATGGCCAGGACGTTTTTCGTCGCGCCGCCGACCTCAACGCCGATAATGTCCGTGGAGGTATAGGCGCGAAAGTTGTCCGTAGTCATCGATTCGGCCAGCCGCAGCGCATTGCTTGCATCTCTGGACGCAACCGTGATCGCACTCGGTAGTCCGCGGCCGACCTCCGCAGCGAACGTGGGTCCAGACAAAACAGCCGTTGTCGCCTTTGATTTGAGTACTTCGTCGGCGACCTGGTTTGGCAACAGTCCGGTGTCGGCTTCAAAGCCCTTGGTGGCCCAGGCCACAAATTTGGGGGGCGAAGGCAAAGACCCGATCCGTTCCAGCGTCTCGCGAAACGCGTGACTTGGTACGACCAGCAGTACGTCCTTGGCGCCGGCTACCGCCTTCTCAAGTTCGGTCGTAACCTCCAGGTTGTCGGGGAACTTGGCGTCCGGGAGATAAGTCGCGTTACGGCGAGCCTTTGCCATCGCTTCAATCTCCTGAGTTTCGATGCCCCACATGATCGTCGAGCGTCCCGCACGTGCTAGTTGAATGGCAAGTGCTGTTCCCCAGGAGCCGGAACCTAAGACTGCGATACGATTGCTCGCGTCGATGGGCTTCGCCTAGCGTTCGATCGAATAGTTAATCAGTGCTCCCGGCGGGCCTCCGCCGACCCTCCATTGGCATCGTCTCGATTCTTGATCGATTGCGCGTACAGGCCATCGAAGTTAATCGGCTGTAGCAGAAACTGTGGGAATCCGCCCCGCGTCACGATATCCGCAATGGCCTCTC
The DNA here is from genome assembly GCA_004357505.1 of Gammaproteobacteria bacterium. Lineage (GTDB taxonomy): Bacteria > Pseudomonadota > Gammaproteobacteria > Steroidobacterales > Rariloculaceae > SMWC01. The sequence continues at coordinate 6,403 of SMWC01000127.1, forward strand.
GGGCAAACGGGTAGAGCGTACCCGGGCAATAGCTACCGATCAGCATCCGTTGCTCCTCATCCGAGTAGCCCTCGATGCGAAATAATCCCGCTTGTTCGATCTCTACCAAAAATAGCGTTTTGTCCTGATCCTTGGCCTCCAACGTCAGGGACAGAACGACTTCCTGAGTGTCAGGGGCCAGTTCGCTGGCACTGGACTTGATGTCGAGCCGGGTCTGAGGTGAGACTTTGCTTGTAAAAATTGCGGGCGCACCCGGCGACTCGAACGAAAAGTCCTTGATATAAATTTTCTGCAGCAAAAGTTGCTTCTCTCCGTTCACCTTGTCTTTTTCCGCCATGATATTCCTCGGTTTAATTCGGTGTCGTTCATTTAACCAGAGGCAGATTGTCGCCTTGCCAACCGTTGAGCCCGCCTTTCAAGCTGAAGGCGTTCTGGTAGCCGGCGTCGCGAAGAATGCTGGCCGCCTTCCCGGAAATCGAGCCGTCGTCACATACGGTCAGGAACGTCTTGTCCTTCTGTTTCTTGGCGATGATCTTATTCGAGTCGACATCGGCGAGAGCGATATGCCGGGCGTTTACGATATGCCCCGACTGAAACGCATCGGACGGACGCACATCGATGACCATTGCGCCCTTGTTGATTAGGCGAACTGCATCGGCAGTGGTCACATTCGTCAGACCCTGAGCCTTGAGCCGCATCTCGTAGACCAGGACGAGGCCCCAGGAGCCGAACAAACCGAGGACCAGAAGAACGTGTTTTCCAGCGAATTCGGCCAGTTGGGCCATTTAGAGATTCCTGCTGCCTTACAGTGAGTACGGAGGTCGTATTATAGCAGGCGCGAGTTTTCAGACGGTTCCGCGTCAGTACCCAAAGAGCATAAACTGCGCGTGATCATGAGTTCCACTCGCCGCCATCTCCGGATCCTCGGGATCGTTCTCGGCTGGTCGCTCGCGAACGGCTTCGATTACGCCCATGCTCAGGGCGACGAAGCGCAGGCGCTGCAGACGGTCCGCAGCGAGATCCGAATACTCGAAGATCGTTTAGCAGACCAGCAGGCTGAACGCGAGGGCGAGTCGGCGGTGCTGCAAGAAGCTGAGCTCAAAGCGGCCGCGGCTACCGAAGCGTTGCGGGAGATTCGGCAGCAAGTCGCGGCACAGCGCACGCGACGGCAGGTTTTGCTCGAGAAAACCCGTCTGGCGAACCTGCGCCTCGACCGTGAGCGCGGCGCGTTGGCTGAACAAGTTCGTATGAGCTATGTCGCTGGACGGCAGGAAATGCTCAAGCTGCTATTGAGCCAAGACAGCGCCGTACGCTTGGGTCGCCTGGTCGTGTACTACGATTACCTGAACCGCGCTCGTAGCCAGCGTCTCGAAGCTGTTGAGTCGGAGATCGAAGCCTTTACCCAGCTGGCGACCGACAGGGCGCGCGTAGGTCAAGAACTAAACCGTCTCGAGCAGACACAAGCTGACGAGCTGAAGATTTTGGAGTCTTCGAGAAACGAACGGCGCGTAGTGCTGGCACGGCTCGTACAGAACATCGCGACCTCCGGAGAGGAGATTCGACACCTCCGGGATGACGAGCGGCGCTTAAGCGAACTTGTCGCGGAGCTTCAAAGTTTGTTGGAACTCTTGCCGCTGGGGGCTGCGCAGAGCTTTCCGAGTATCAAGGGGCAGCTTGCATGGCCGGTCTCAGGCTCGTTGATCAGTGATTTCGGGCACCCGCGTGCCGGCGGGCAGCTCAGGTGGAACGGCGTCGTCGTGGGTGCGCCAAGCGGTACGCCGGTGCGAGCCGCCTACTATGGGCGCGTGGCTTATGCAGATTGGTTGCCGGGTCTGGGCCTGCTGATCATTCTCGATCACGGCGCCGGCTATATGACTCTCTACGGCCATAACGGGGCGCTGTTGAAGGAGTCGGGAGATTCGGTGGTACCCGGAGATATCATTGCTCATGTCGGGGACTCCGGTGGTCAGACGCAAACGGCGCTGTATTTCGAGATCCGCCAGAATGGTGAGCCTATCGACCCACACCCGTGGATGGGCGAGGATTTAAGCCCAGCGCGGTAGCGCTCTGGCGCTCGAGCGGCGCGCTTTCAGACTAATTCGCCGATTTTCCGTTCCCCTGCCTTATGCTAAGGTATTCGAACAAGACCGTTGGGGTGACGACAGACGCATGCCTCTGAAAATAAGAAGTCTTCCAATCCTGCTGGTGGGTATCGTCCTTGGGCTCAGCGTTGCACTCGGCGCCGACCTGCTGCGACAGCGGCAGTCGCTGCAGGAA
>SMWC01000128.1 GCA_004357505.1 Gammaproteobacteria bacterium
GAATTTATCGATCAGGTCCTGTTCGCTGACGGTGTACGGCAAATTACCGACATATAATCTCTTACCCATGATGTCTCCTGAGCCGAAGAAAACCGCCCAAGAGACTCCGGGTTCCTTCCCGGTAGACTCCGATTACAAGCGGTGATTGATCAAACAACGGTAGTTTAAGCTTCAAAACCCAACCGGGTAGGCGGCTGCCGGGTCAATCGGTCAATCTTAAGAAAACTTCAGTTTGACGTCCGTTCAGTGTCCGGTGGCGTACTGTGGTCGAGTTCGTGTCGGCTTCATCTCTGGAGTGAGCATCGTCGCCGGTCGTAAATCCTCGAGAATCAGGACCAGACTCGGGACGAGGAACAGCGTGATCACGGTCGCGAATAGGACGCCCCAACCCAGCGAGATGGCCATCGGTATGATAAACGCGGTGGCCGGATTGTCGATCAGCATCAATGGAGTGAGTCCGGCGAACGTCGTGATCGACGTCAACATGATCGGCCGGAAGCGTACGACACCGGCACGCCGCACAGCATTCAGAACGGGGACGCCAGTCCGCCGCTGCCGGTTGATGTAGTCCACCAGTACCAGGCTCGAATTTACGACGACGCCCGATAGCGCAATCATGCCTAAAATCGACGGCAGGGCCAGCGACCAACCCATCATGAGATGACCCACGATCGCGCCGACGGCGCCGAACGGGATGCCGCTCATGATAATCAGTGGTTGCAGATAGGACCGCAACGGTATCGCGAGTAATGCGTACATGATAAGCAGCGCCACCGGGAACAGCCGCGCCATCCCGCCGAACGACTCCGCCCGCTCTTCCTGTTCGCCGGTAAGGGAATACGTCACTCCGCGGTAGCCGGCGACGATTCGCGGTAATGCCTCGGCCGCGAGCGAGTTCAATACGGCTTCGGGCGTCGTTATGCTGCGGTTGACGTCGGCCCTGACCGTCACGACGCGTTGCCGGTTGATCCGGGTGATTGTCGAGTAGCCCTGGCCGAGCGTGAACTCTGCTGCCGCTGCGAACGGCACTTCGGTACCGTCGGAAGTTCGAATGCGCATGTCCTCGAGGTCGCCGAGCGAGCGCCGTTCCGTCTCCGGATAGCGGACCATGACCCGCACGTCCTCGGTGCCGCGCTGGACGCGTTGCGCCTCCTCGCCGTAGAAAGCTTGGCGTACTTGTCGTGCGAGGTCATCGAGCGTTAGTCCGAGATGCTGCGCCTCGGGTCGCAGCGACAATCGAACTTCCTGCTTGCCCGAGCGGAACGAGTCCGAAACATCGGCAACGCCAACGAATCGTGAGAGTTCGGCGCGCAGGTCGGCGGCCGCAGCCGCCAGATCATCGACGTTCCTGCCGCGCAATTGAATGGAAATGGCATCGCCGGCGGAAAGCTGACTGGCCGAGAACGTCAGCTCGACGCTGTCGGCGATCGGCCCCGTGAGTTCGCGCCAACGCTCGGCAATGGTGTCCGATGGGAACTCGCTTCGTTCCGCCGCGGGCACGAGCGAGATGGCCACGTCGGCGCGATGGCTGACCGGCGTTGATAAGCTTGTGCCGCCGCCGGGCTGACCGCCGGCCAAGCCTTGCCCGATCGTCGTGAGTACGTGTTGTATCACGCTCGGTTGGTCCTGTCGGGTGAGGTCGAGTTCACTTCTCAGAATCTGTGCCGCCTGCTCGATCTGTCGCGCCGCTCGGGTCGTCTCCGCTACCGCGATACCCTCGGGCATGGTCAGCCTCGCAACCACTCGGTCACCCGCTATCGAGGGAAAGAACTCTACGCTGATCCGGCCGCTGACGACGAGCGCGAGCGTAAGCGTGAGGATGCCAACGCCGACGGCCAGTACCAGGTAGCGCCACTCCAGGACCCGGCTCAACGCCTCCCCGTAGCGTCGCTCGGCGAAGTCCTCGATACCGGCGGCCAGGCGCTCTTGAAACTTTAGCCAGCGTGCGACGAACGCATTCGGACGGCCTGCACGCGGTTCGATGCGACGGTGCGCCAGATGCGACGGCAGGATCAACTGGGATTCGATGACGCTGAACACCAGACAGATCACGACGATGTAACCCAGCACGGAGAACAACGAGCCGATCCGTCCCGGGAGGAGCATGATAGGAAGGAATGCCGCCATCGTGGTCAAGACGCCAAATATCACCGGGACCGCGACTTCGGCAGTGCCTTCGATGGCTGCCGAGTGTTGATTCTCGGCGTGGCGCTCGTGGGCATAGATACGCTCGCCGACGACGATCGCATCATCGACGACGATGCCGAGAACGAGAATGAATGCGATAACCGACATCGTGCTGAGTGTGATGCCAAGGGGGATGAACAATGCGATCGTGCCCAACATCGCGATCGGGATGCCGGCCGCGACCCACATGGCCAGGCGAAATTGCAACGGCAGGGACAGCAACAACAATACCAGTGCGAGGCCGCCGACTGCGGTTGCCAAGAGAATACTGAGGCGCGCCTCGAGTTCTTCGGATTCATCCCGCCAAATCGTCAGCTCGATTCCTTCGGGCATTCGTGCTTGGGCATTCTCGACGTAGGCTCTGACTTTGTCGCGAATATCGATGATGTCTTCGCTGCCCACCTGGTAGATCGCGACCATCGCGGCCGGTTGTCCGTCGAATCGTACGCTCAGATCGCCTTCCTCGAGGCCGTCGACGATCGTCGCGATCTCGCCGAGTGTGATTGTCGTGCCATCGGCTGCAGAAACGACCACAATATTTTCGAATTCCGAACCTCGGTACGCCTGGCCTTTGGTTCTGACCAGGATCTCACCGCCCCCGGCTCGAATCGTGCCGCCGGGCAGATCCAGCGACGAGCGGCGTACGGCATTCGCAACTTGGTCCAGCGTCAGTCCATATCGGCGCAGGGTCTGTTCTGAGACCTCGATCGAAATCTCGTCCGCGCGAACATAGGCGACCTCGACCTGCGATATGCCGTCCATCGCGGCGATCTCCTCGCGCATCTCCAGCGCGAGCGTCTTCAGCGTGCGCTCGTCTGTGTCACCTGCGATTACGATCTCCAGTCCCTGGTTCCGAGAGGTCAATAAAGAGACGATCGGTCGCTCGGTTTCTGCCGGGAAGGTCGAGATCGCATCGACTCGGCCGCTGATGTCGTTGAGCGCCTCGATATCGTCGGCGCTCGACTCGAGTTCCAGTGTCACAGTGCACATGCCCTCACTGGACGCGGAGGTCATGCGGTAGATGGATTGAGCCCCCTCGAGCGCTTCTTCGATGCGGATACAGACGCCCAACTCTACTTCCTCGGGAGCGGCGCCAAGGTAAGGCACTCTGACCTGAACGATGCCTAGATCGATCTCAGGAAATTCCTCTTGCTTGAGTTGCGTCAAGGAGATCAGGCCGCCGACGACCAGAATCATCATCAGGAGATTCGCCGCGACGGGATTGCCGACAAACCAGCCGATGAGGCGTGTCATCTTTCTGGTATCTCGTCATGCTGAAGCAGGGGTTCGACGCGCATGCCGTCGATAACAACCTGCAGCGGCGAGATAGACACGAGTTCTCCTTTGGACAATCCGCTGCTGATGAATGCGTCGTCACCATAGACACGCAGCAGTTCGACCGTGCGAAACCGCAGCCGGTTCTCCTCATCTACGACCAGGACCTCGTTCGTATTCCGAATCGCGGCTCGCGGTACGACGACGATGTTCTCGGCCGAACGGCCCTCGATTTCGGCATGAACGAACAGTCCGACGGGTGGCGGCAACGCGTTGGGATCGTCTCGCGAGACACCCTCTGCACTAATTCTCGCAACCACCTGGACCATTCGGCTGCGAGAGTCAATCTCCGCCTCCGTGCGAACCAACTTGCCCGTCCAGCGGTAGTCTTGACCGGCAAAGTTCGCCGACAGCGTCACGGTCGGTGCAGTCGCGTCATCCAGCTCGCCACGCTGCGTCAACGGCAGATCGAGGTAGGCCAGTTGTTGATCTGCGATCGGCAGGCGCACCTCGACGTAGTCCACGGCGTAGAGATTCGCGATGGTTACGCCGCGGCTGACGAACTGGCCGACATCGGTTTGTTCGTTTCTGACCAGACCCTTAAACGGTGCCGGAATTTCTGTCCGCTCGAGGTTGCGTTGGGCCTGCTCGAGCGCGACCCGCGCATCCTGCAGGTTGGCCTCGGCGACTCGCGCTGCGCGTATACCGGCCTCAAGGTCGGAGCGGCTGATCAGTTGACGAGTGTCGAGCTCTTCCAGCCTCCGCAGCTCGAAATCGCTATACTCATGCTCCGCTTCGGCGCGGCTGACGCTGGCTCGGGCTCTTGCTACCGTGGCCAGATAGTCACGATCGTCAATTCTCAACAGCGGCTCGCCCGCTTCGAAATAGCCACCCGCAACGAGATTTGGAGATATCCAGACCACGGTTCCGGATACTTCCGGCACCACGGCCGTTTCCGTTCTCGGTGTCACGGTCCCTTGCGCGTGAACGACCATGCGCACGGTCTTTGGGTCAGCCATCACGACTCTGACCGTCGGCGCAACAGGATCGGGCTGTGCAGGTTGAAGTCGTTCCGTGGTCGCGACGATCGCGGCGGCGCCGAGTAGTGCGGCGACGATGACGACAACCGGCGCGATGCGTTTGAGGTTCATGTGGCTACCGACTTACGTTCGTGTTCCAGGTACTTGAAGTGGTGCTGCACGCTGTTGCGTAACAAGTCGAATAGCTCTCTCATAACGGCCGCGACCTGGTTGACATCGTGTGCCTCAAGCGCGTCGTCGAGTGTCTCTGCGATACGGCGCAGCGCCTGCGGATCGTGGCGCGGCGGAAAGCCGACGGCATGCAGTCGCTCCAGCATCCGAGAGCGTAAGCCGTTCATGATCAGCAGCAGTACGAGATGGTCGGCCGACTCGGCGAAGAGCCGAATCAGCCGAGGCGGTGCCCGAACTTTCTGAATATTCTCCACTTCGGCGGCCAGCATCTCGCGGGTGATCGCGCGTGCTGCTGCGATCGTGGTGTCGCTACCGTTCTCTAGCGCCTTCACGACCGCAAATTCGACGAGCACGCCGGCGATCTCCAGGGCCTGATCGATCAGCTTCGGATCCGGCACGTCGCCGAGATCCAGCAACGGCCCGAGGACGTCCAGTGTGCAGTCCTGGATCGGTACCACCCGGGCGCCGCCGGGCTGTATCGATAAGAGTCCGAGTTGTTCGAGCTTCTTGTATGCTTCCCTAACGGTGCCCCGGCTGGTTTCGAAGCGGCTCGTAAGGTCGCGCTCCGAGGGCAGCCGCTCCCCGGGCCGATACTGGCCGCGGAGGATTTCATCGCGTAGGACGTTAGAGATTTCCTCGGTTCTGGAAGGGCTCACGGCCGTCATAATTGGTCCTACCATATTGGTCTGACCAAACTGTAGCATAGAGTTTGCCGACTAGCCAACGGTCCCGGGTGCCGGAATCTTGTGGTAGTCGAGACCGGACCATCAGGCCGGTTAAGATTGGCACTTACCGGGCGTTCGTTCATACCGCACATCGGAGAGAATCAATGAGAGCACCTATCACACAGTGTTTCAGCCGCGCTGCGGTAACGATTATTGTCACCGCGACACTCGCGGCGGCTGCGACGCAGGCCGGCACCATCGACCCCGATCGGTCCACGGTCCTGATTACAGGCTCCAACCGCGGCATCGGTCTCGCGTTTGTAGAGCACTACACCGCTGCCGGTTGGAATGTGCTGGCGACCGTGCGTTCGCCGGAGCGGGCGAACGAATTGCTGATTCTAGCGGAGGGATATGAACATCTGATCATTGAACAGCTGGATGTGACCGATAACGATCGTATTGCGGCGCTCGCAGAAGTCTACCGGGGCACCCCCATTGATCTATTGATCAACAACGCCGGTATCCTCGGTGACCTGGAGAAGCAGCGTTGGGGTTCTCTGGACTCATCCACTTTCGAACAGGTACTTGCGGTGAATGTCTTTGCGCCGCTAAAGATGGCCGAGGCCTTCGCCGATCACGTGGCAGCCAGCGAGCAGAAGAAGATTGTTTCGATCACCAGCGGGGCTGGTTCGGTGTCGCCAGATCGCGGTGCAGGTAGTTTTCCGATTTACGGGATCAGCAAGGCTGCGCTGAACATGGCCATGCGAAAAGCGCGCGCCGAGCTCGCGGGGCGCGGCATCATCGTCGCACTGATAGCGCCGGGGACTGTGGCGACCGACATGCTGGCAGCCGCACTCCCGAATCGCTTCGCCGCCGCGAAGACGCCTGCGCAGGCCGTCGCCGCTATGGCTTCCGTTATAGAGGGTCTCGATGACAGTTATGATGGCCGGCCGCGAAACTACGACGGCTCGGTCATGCCCTGGTAGAAGATGCCTACCGTCGTATATGTGCAACCGGATGGCACGCGAGAAGAGATCCAAGTCCCGGTCGGTTACTCGGTCATGGAAGGCGCGACGATGAACGGCATTGCCGGAATCGAAGCGGAGTGCGGCGGCGCTTGTTCTTGCGCCACTTGCCATGCCTACATCGATCCGGCCTGGGCGGACAGGTTGCCGGAGATGGAAGATATCGAGGACGCGATGCTGGATTCGGCCAACGAGCGCCGCGAGACCAGTCGTCTCACTTGCCAGATCTCGGTCACCGAGGAGCTGGACGGGCTCACCGTGACGGTCGTGCCGCCCTATTGAGTGCATCCGGCCCCGGGTGAAGCACTGCGGAGGAGTTAAATGTCAGAACCGAAAATCACGGCACAGGACGTAAGAGATGCCTGTGAGGGGATGCTGAGGAAACAGTTCTACGCGGTCTTTACCCGGCCCGCAGACGGGCTCGGACCGGTGATGGAGGTATTGGACGAGCATCTGAAATTCCAGATCTCGCTTGAGGAACGGGGGATCCTGTTCGGGGCCGGCCCGTTCTGGACCGACGACGAGCAGGAGTGGCGTGGCGAAGGTATGGTGATCATTCGCGCGAAGGATATCGACGCGGCCAGAGC
>SMWC01000129.1 GCA_004357505.1 Gammaproteobacteria bacterium
CGATCATGAGAAACCAGCGCCGACAGTCGCTAGAACTGGAGCTTGCTGTCGGTAATCGGAGAGGTTGACGAATTACGCCCGTATCCCCCTACGGCAATTTTGCCGGCCCATGTGGCCGGCTTTTTTTGTGCGGCAGATCGTCCGATCACGATAGAATTCCGGCCCCATGGACCGCAGCGCCTTTCACTATGAGCTTCCCCCGGAGCTCATCGCACAGGAACCCCTGCCCGAGCGCACCGGCAGCCGGCTTTTGGTTCTGGACGGAAAGGTCGGACGGTGCCGGGACCGGCATTTTACGTACCTGGCAGAACTGCTGCGGTCTGGTGATCTGCTCGTATTAAACGACACTCGCGTGATTCCGGCGCGGCTGCACGGCCACAAGGACAGTGGTGGCCGTGTTGAGATTCTGATCGAGCGCATCACGGGATTCAGCACTGCTCAGGCACAAATCAGAGCCAGCCAATCCCCGCAGCCCGGCAGTGAGCTGCGCTTACCCGGTAACGCAACTGCGCGGGTCGAGGGTCGAGCTGGCCGCTTCTTCGAGCTGAGTTTTGATCAGAACCTTGAGCCGTATCTGAATCGACATGGCGAAGTACCGCTACCGCCCTATATCAGACGTACACCGACGACCGCGGATGAAACGCGCTACCAGACAGTATTCGCGCACAAGTCCGGGGCCGTAGCGGCACCGACGGCTGGGCTGCACTTCGATGCCGATCTTTTGGCCCGGTTGGGGCGGCGCGGCGTAGAACACACCTTCATCACCTTGCACATCGGCGCCGGAACGTTCGCACCGGTTAGCACGAAACGCGTGGAGGATCATCGCCTCCATGCGGAACGCGCAACCGTGCCGCAAGAACTCTGTGAGCGCATCGAACGGACGAAGACAGCCGGTGGCCGAATCGTTGCGGTCGGGACGACGAGTGTGCGAGCACTTGAAAGCGCCGCACTCGGCGGTAAGTTGGCGGCGTTCGATGCGGAGACCGACTTGTTCATCTATCCTGGTTTCCGGTTTCAAGTTGTGGACGCGATCCTGACGAACTTCCATCTGCCGGAGTCATCCCTGCTGATGCTGATCGCGGCTTTTGCGGGCCGCGAACACGTGCTGGCCGCCTATCAGCACGCTGTCGCACAGCGCTACCGCTTCTTTAGTTATGGAGATGCGATGTTCGTGATGCGCGCCAAAGGCAATAGCCTGGTATGAAGTTCGTGCGATTACAGTCTGACGGCGCGGCGCGGCGCGGACGGTTGAGTTTCCGCCGCGGCATCGTTGACACGCCGGCGTTCATGCCGGTCGGGACTCACGGTAGCGTCAAGGCGATGACGCCCGAGGAACTGCGCCGTGTCGGCAGTCAGATAATCCTCGGTAACACGTTTCATCTCATGCTAAGGCCCGGCATCGAGATCATCGCGGCCCACGGCGGGTTGCACGGGTTTATGAATTGGGACGGACCCATACTGACCGACTCCGGAGGATTCCAAGTCTTCAGCCTTAAGTCCCTGTGCGAGATCAGCGAGGAGGGCGCGGAGTTTAGATCGCCGATCAATGGCGATCTCGTCAAACTCACGCCCGAGAGATCGATCGAAGTACAGCATGCGCTTGATGCCGATGTCGTTATGGTCTTCGATGAGTGCGCGCAGTATCCCCTTGACCCGGAGGCCGCGAAACGCTCCATGGAATTGTCGCTGCGTTGGGCGCGACGTAGTCGCGACACGTTCGACCGCGTTAAGGAAGGTAACGACGGCGACTCGGCGTTGTTCGGTATCGTCCAGGGCGGTATCTACTCGGAGCTGCGGCTGGAGTCTTTGCACGGCCTGGCTGCGATCGGCTTCGACGGTTACGCGCTAGGCGGCCTGGCCGTCGGCGAATCCGAGGAGGAGCGCCTCAAAGTACTCGAAGACATTGAGCTGGCCTTGCCCGTTGAGCGGCCGCGCTACCTGATGGGCGTGGGTACGCCCGATGATCTGATCAAGGCGGTCGCCCGTGGCATGGACTTATTCGATTGTGTGATGCCCACTCGGCACGCCCGTAACGGCCAGTTGTTTACAAGCGCAGGCAAGATCAATCTTCGCAACAGCTGCTATCGGGCAGACACGGCGCCGCCGGATCCCGATTGCGCCTGCGAGACTTGCCGACACTACAGTCGCGCCTACCTGAGCCATCTGCACCGCTGCAACGAGATTTTAGGCGCCCGGCTGGCCACCATCCATAACCTCCACTACTATCATGCACTGATGGCGGAGATCCGCCAGGCTATTGCGGAGACGCGGTTTCAGGAATTCATGGTGGACCGGCTGGCGGCGTCCGGGCTCGCTGGGGGCGAGGCGTAGGAGCTCCGAATCCGTCCGAAGCTATGCCATAATAGCCCGCTTTGTGGCGCCTACTGCTCGCCCAGCGATCATCAAGCTATGGATTTTTTTATCGATACAGCCTGGGCCCAAGCGGCCACACAATCCAATCCGATCTTGAGCTTTCTGCCCCTGATCATAATCTTTGCGCTGTTCTACTTCCTGCTGATTCGACCCCAAAGCAAGCGACAGAAAGAACATCGCGCGCTGGTGTCGGCGCTGGAGAAAGGTCAGGAAGTCGTGACCGGCGGTGGTGTTCTGGGCAAGGTGACCGAAGTGGGTCCGACATGGGTCACGGTTGAAGTCGCCGAGGGCGTTGCGCTCAAGATCCAGAAAAGCACCATCACTTCGCTCATGCCCAAAGACACCATCAAGAGCGCCTGACTCGATACCGCTCCGTGAATCGCTACCCTCTCTGGAAAAATATTTTGGTCGCCGCGGTGATCCTCGGCGGAGTTCTGCTGGCGCTACCCAACCTCTACGGCAATGACCCTGCGTTACAGGTTACGCGGGAGGACGGTAGCCCGATCTCGGAGTTAACCGTCTCCGCAATCCGGGCGACGCTGGCAGAGCAGGAAATCGAATTTCTCGAAGTCGCGCTGCAGGGCGACGCTGCAATCGCTCGCTTTGCCGATGTCGCGCGGCAGCTACGTGCCAGCGAAGCGCTCGGCGAGGCGCTGCCCCTGCATGTCGTCGCACTGACGCTGGCGCCGCGCACACCGCCATTGCTGCGCATGGTGGGGCTCAAACCGATGAGTCTGGGGCTCGACTTGCGGGGCGGGGTGCATTTTCTCTACCAGGTCGATCTCGACACGGCGTTGCGGCAGTTTCTGGAGACTTACGAGGCAACGCTGCGCACCGATCTCAGGGAGGCGGGTATCCGCAACCGGATCAATCTGGTCGGCGACGTGCTCGATATTCCAATTCTCGAGCCCGAAAAGCTGGATGCTGCGGCGGAGCTGATCCGCAGATTGGATCCGCTACTGGTCGTAACTTCCAGAGCGCTCAACGGTGAACCAGGATTTCGCGTACAGCTCTCTAACGTGCAAATCACAGAGCGCCAGAATTTCGCGATTCAGCAGAACATTATCACGCTCCGTAACCGCGTGAACGAGCTCGGCGTGGCCGAGCCCATCGTGCAACGCCAGGGCCTCAATCGTATCGTCGTGCAACTGCCGGGGGTACAGGATCCCTCGCAAGCGGAGCGTATTCTTGGTGCGACGGCTACTTTAGAATTTCGTCTCGTCGATACCGAGAACGATGCGTTTCGGGCGCGTGAGAACAACCGACCGCCACTGGGCTCCATCCTGCGCGAGCGGCGTGATGGGACGCCGGTGCTGCTGCGTCGGGAGGTGATCGTCTCCGGGGATCAGTTGACCGACGCAAGTTTTCGTTATTCCCAGGGGATTCCAGCCGTAGCCGTGCGCCTCAACAGTCAGGGCGCGAGCCGCATGCTCGAGACCACGCAGGCTAATCTGAACCGGCCCATGGGAATACTGTATATAGAGGAGAAACCGGAGATCATCGAGCGTGACGGCGAAGAGATCATGCGCACGGTTCGAGAAGAGACGGTCATCAATACGGCGACAATACGCGGTGTGTTCTCCAGCAACTTCGAGATCACCGGCATTACACCGTTCGAAGGCCAGGACCTCGCGCTGCTGCTGCGAGCCGGCGCGCTGGCGACGCCGATCATCAAGGTAGAGGAACGCACGATCGGGCCCAGTCTAGGCCAGGACAATATCGAGAAAGGCCGCGCGGCAGTCTTGATCGGTTTCGTCCTGGTCGTGTTATTTATGGCCTTGTATTATCGGGTCTTCGGTCTGGTTGCAGATGTTGCGCTGTTCGCCAATCTGGTGCTGATCGTGGCGTTACTGTCGCTTCTGCAGGCATCGCTCACGCTACCCGGCATTGCCGGAATCGTCCTGACCGTTGGTATGGCGGTCGATGCGAACGTGCTGATCTTCGAACGCATCCGTGAAGAACTGGCGAACGGCAACTCCCCTCAGGCGAGTATTGCGGCCGGTTACGAGAAAGCTTTTTCGACGATCGCCGACGCCAACATCACCACACTGATCGCGGCCCTGGTACTGTTTTCATTCGGTACCGGGCCGATCAAGGGCTTTGCGATCACATTGGCGTTAGGCATCATGACGTCGATGTTCACGTCGATTATCGGCACTCGGGCCCTGATCAATCTGATTTACGGCTACCGTCAGGTGGCCGCACTTTCGATCGGCGGGCGATCGCAACATGGCGCTGTTTAACCAAACACCAAGCTTCAATTTCATGGGCCGCCGCCGCGTAGCGGCTGCTGTTTCCGCTGCCTTAATACTGATGTCATTGGGTTCTATCGGTGTCCGCGGGCTTAACTTGGGTATCGATTTCACCGGCGGACTGATGCTGGAGGTGGGCTACGCCGGGCCCGCCGACCTGGCCGAAATCCGGCTTGCACTGGCTGAGGCTGGTTTCGCGACGCCGCTGGTGCAAAACTTCGGCACGGTTTCAGATGTATTGATCCGGCTGCCGCCGCAGGGAGAACAGGATGGCGGCGTGATTCGCGACCGTGTATTGAACAGTCTTGCTGAGCGCGACCCTACCGTGGACGTACGGCGTATCGACTTCGTGGACCCACAGGTCGGAGAGGATCTGACCGAGCAGGGCGGTCTGGCGATGTTGATTGCGCTGATCCTGATCTTCATCTATGTCATGCTCCGGTTCCGCTGGAAGTTCGCGGCGGGCACGATCACGGCGCTGATCCACGACGTCATCATCGTAGTCGGCTTCTTCTCGGTCTTCGGCTTCAGCTTCGATCTCACAGTCTTGGCGGCCGTTCTCGCTACCATCGGTTACTCATTGAACGATACGATCGTGGTATTCGACCGAATTCGTGAGAACTTTCGCTCTATGAGGCGGGACAGCGCAGAGAAGATCATCAATGTTTCCATCAATCAGATGCTCGGCCGCACGATCATCACGAGTATGACGACGTTGTTGGTGCTGTCGTCTCTATACTTCCTCGGTGGTGAGTCGGTGTCCGGGTTTGCGTTGGCGCTGATCGTGGGTGTGCTCGTGGGCACGTATTCTTCGATCTATATCGCCAGCGCATCCGCACTCGCACTCAACGTTTCACCGGTCGATCTGCTTCCGCCCAAGCGCGAGGAGATCGACAGCCTGCCCTAGTCGGCCCGATCCACACCTCCAGGACGCTGGCCTGAGAATTCTCGACCAGGCTGCTGCACTTACGTCTCCTGGTCGAGATTGCGCGTGTGGGGGGCGAGTAACTTGGAAAGTCCGGCGTATATCTTCGGATTGCCGGCGACGATATTACCGCTGTGCAGGTACGCGTCGGTACCCTGAAAGTCGCTGATGCGACCGCCGGACTCTTTGATCATCAGGGCGCCGGCCGCGATGTCCCAGATGTCTAGACCAAGCTCCCAGAAGCCATCGACACGCCCTGCAGCCACGTAGCACAGGTCCAGCGCGGCCGACCCAGGTCGCCTGATGCCGGAGGACGCAACGATGACGGACTTGAGCATCGCCAGATAGTCGTCGAGGTGTTGCTTGTTCCCGCGGTAGGGGAAGCCGGTGGCAATGAGCGAATGCCGCATGTTGTGGCACCGGCTCACGCGGATCTTGCGGCCGTCGACCTGTGCGCCCTGACCGCGGCTAGCAGTGAAGATCTCCTGTCGTAACGGGTCATACACGACACCGTGCTCGAGCTGGCCGTTATGGGTGACGGCAATCGAGACTGCGAAGACCGGAAAACCATGGATGAAATTGGTAGTGCCATCGAGGGGATCGATGATCCATTGGAACTCGTGGTTACCCTGCTGACCGCGTTCCTCAGCCAGAATCGAGTGGTCCGGATAATGGTCGTAGATTACCTCGATGATGGCCTCCTCGGCGCGGTAATCCACTTCGGTCACGTAGTCGTTGCGGTTTTTTTCTGTGATCTCGAGCGTCTCAAGCCGGTTGAGCTGACGAATCATGAGTTCGCCCGCCCGTCGGGCAGCGCGTACTGCGATATTCACCATACCGTGCATAGGGATCTTCTACTCGCCGAAGAATTCCAGTTATTAGCGGGAGAGCCCGCTGCGGGAGGGTAGAATACTCCTTCCTTCGGGACAAATAGTCATCACGCGTTTCGCAGTCATGCCCTCACCAGTACGCATCGTTCTCGTGGAGACCTCCCATCCTGGCAATATCGGCGCCAGTGCCAGAGCGATGAAGACAATGGGACTGAATAATCTGGTGCTGGTGGCGCCGAAGGAGTTTCCTTGCGCAGAGGCGACCGCCCGGGCGTCGGGTGCCGATGATGTACTCGCGGGGGCTCGGGTCGTCGCATCGCTAGGTGAAGCGATCGAAGATTGCGGGTTCGTCGTGGGCGCAAGCGCCCGATTGCGCAGTTTACCCTGGCCGACTGTTGATCCACGCGTCTGTGCGCGAACCATATGCGAGCAGGCGGCTGACAGCCGCGTCGCGATCGTGCTGGGCCCCGAACACTCCGGACTGACGAATGAAGACTTGGGTTTGTGCCACCAGCTTGTGCATATACCCACAAACCCCGAGTACTCCTCATTGAATCTGGCGATGGCCGTGCAGGTGCTCTGTTACGAGCTGCGGATGGCCCGGGACGACGCGCCCGGCGTAGTTGCTGCAGCCGAGCGGGAAGCCAGGGAGGCGCCGCTGGCTACGGCCGACGAACTCGACGGCTTCCATCAGCAAATGGAAACGCTGCTCGCCGACGCGGGGTTTCTCAAGCCGGATCACCCCAAACAGCTCAAGCTCAGACTCAGACGAATTTTTCACCGCTCGCGCCTGGATCAGATCGAGATCAATATTCTGCGCGGCATGCTCACAGCGCTGGACCCGCGCGCGCAGCGTCAACACGGGAAGCACGAGTGACGAAGCGAACGATCTACCTGGACTATGCGGCGACAACACCGGTTGATCCTGCCGTGGCTGCGGCGATGAGGGAGTGTTTGGAGCCCGACGGGAATTTCGCGAACCCCTCATCCTCACATTCGGCCGGGCAGCGAGCGCTCGGCCGAGTCGAAGAGGCTCGTGCACAGATCGCGGCGCGTGTCAGTGCACCGGCCGATACGATCTGGTTCACTTCCGGCGCGACCGAGTCTGACAATCTTGCCATCCAGGGCGCCATGCTCGCTCACCGGGATCAGGGGCGTCATCTCATCACCTCACGGACCGAACACAAGGCCGTGTTGGACACGGCCGCCGCGATGGAGAAACAGGGATTCGAGGTGACCTATCTTGTTTGTGACTCAGACGGACTCATCGCCCCCGAACAGGTAGCTGCGGCGATAAAGGATGACACGACCCTCGTGTCCATCATGCATGTCAACAATGAAACGGGCGTGGTGCAGGATATTACGGCGATTGGCGAGTGCTGCCGATCGCGAGCGGTACTCCTGCACGTTGATGCGGCCCAGAGTATCGGTAAAGTTCCCGTGCCGCTGGACCAGTGGGCGGCAGACCTCGTCGCGTTGACCGCGCACAAGGTGTACGGCCCTAAAGGTATCGGCGCACTGTATGTGCGGCCGGGCACGAAGCTTGCGCCATTGATGTACGGGGGCGCACAGGAGCGCGGCGTTCGGCCGGGCACGCTCGCGACGCATCAGATCGTCGGTATGGGGCAGGCTTATGAGCTTGCCGACACCGACCGCGAAGCGCCGGTGCTTGCGGCAATGCGCGACCGGCTCTGGGCGGGCCTGAGTGCGATCGACGGCGTTCGTCTTAACGGCCACCCGACGCAGCGTTCTCCACATGTGCTCAATCTGGTGTTTCCCGGCGTTGACGGCGAAAGTCTGCGACTCGGGATTGCGGAGATTGCCGTGTCAGCCGGGGCCGCATGCAACGCTACGGCACCGGAGGCCTCGCACGTCTTAAGCGCGCTCGGCCTCAGTGATACGCTGGCCGGTAGCTCTCAGCGCTTCAGCGTCGGCCGGTTCACCGAGCCGGCCGAGATTGACTACACGATCGAACGAGTCACGGCCGAAGTTGCGCGCCTACGGGAGTTGGCGGGCGGCGCACCAGCATGGTGCACAAACTGATGCTGGGAGCTGAATTACGCTAGACTCCAATGTTCTCTATGGGTTATAGCTTAGAGGTTCAGCAGCGGTTCCACTCGCCGCAGCGAGTCGGTGAGTTTGCTGCGGGGACCCCAGGGTTAGTGACCGGTGAGGCCGAAGACAGGACCTTGAACGTTTGGGTTCGCGTTCAGGTTCAAGTCGTCGGGACCGTGATCCGCTCCGTCCGATATCGGGTCTTTGGTTGCCCGCACATGCTGGCAGCAGCCGGTTGGGTTGCGGAAGCACTGCAAGGACGCGAGAGTCATACGATGCGAGAATTGGACGTGCACGAGATGCGGGAAATACTCGATGCGCCAGTGGAGAAGTTGGGCAAGCTGTTGGTGCTCGAAGATGCGTTGCAAGCCTGTTGGCAGGCGCACTTCGTCTCGGCGCAAGCACAGAAGGGAAGCTGAAAATGTCGATCTCACTTACACCCAGTGCAGTTGAGCGCGTTCGGAGCTATCTTGCGAAGCGCGGCCGCGGCCTCGGCCTGCGTGTCGGTGTGCGAAAAACGGGCTGTTCGGGCTACGCTTATATTATCGAGTACGCAGACGCTATCAATCCGGATGATGTGGTCTTTGACGAGCAGGGCGTCAAAGTTGTTGTCAACAGCGAGAGCCTCAAGCTCATCGATGGCACAGTAGTGGATTTTGTCAAGCAGGGAATCAACGAAGCGTTCAAGTTTCGTAATCCGAATGTGAAGGGCGAGTGTGGTTGCGGCGAAAGCTTCAGCGTGTAACACGATGCTCAACAGAAGGTGAAGAATGACTCCAGAACGCACTCTCTCTATCGTGAAACCCGATGGCGTGCAGAAGAATCTAATTGGCGAGGTGTATCGTCGATTCGAATCGGCGGGCCTCGAAGTCGTCGCTGCAAGAATGCTGAAGCTCCGCCAGGATCAGGCCGAGCAGTTTTATGAGATTCACCGGGAGCGACCGTTCTTCGCCGACCTTGTGACCTACATGACGTCAGGTCCCGTCATGGTGCAGGTCTTGGAAGGGTCGAACGCTATTGCCGAGAACCGGGAACTCATGGGCGCCACTAATCCGAGCGAAGCCGATCCGGGGACGATTCGCGCGGACTACGCTGAGTCGATCGAACAGAACGTCGTTCACGGTTCCGACGGCCCGGATACGGCGGCTAAGGAGATCAGCTTTTTTTTCGGCGGGGCGGAGATATGCCCACGAACGCGCTAACTGCTGTCGATGTCACGCCGGCCAAGATCAACCTGATTGGTCTTGGGCAGGATGCGCTAGCAGAGTTCTTCGACGGGCTTGGCGAAAAGGGCTTCCGCGCGCAGCAGATCATGGGATGGCTGTATCAGCGCGGCGTGCTGAACTTCAGAGACATGACGGATATCAGTTTGCGCTTACGCCGGCGACTCGAGCTGATCGCCACGCTGACGTTGCCGAAGGTCATACGCGTGGAAGAGTCCGCGGACGGTACCCGCAAGTGGCTGCTGGATATCGGCGCCGGACAGGCTGTCGAAACCGTGTTTATTCCCGAAGCGAATCGGAACACGCTCTGCATTTCCTCGCAAGCGGGATGCGCACTGGATTGCGCCTTCTGCGCGACCGGACAACAGGGTTTCAATCGAAACTTGAGCGCAGCGGAGATTCTCGGCCAGGTCCTCGTCGTAAAACGCGCGTTGGGACCCGAGGTCGTTCTCAGCAACATCGTGTTCATGGGCATGGGCGAACCGTTAGCGAACTATCGTCATGTAGTTCCAGTGGCCAAGTTGCTCATCAACGACCATGCTTTTGGTCTGTCCCGTCGCCGGGTCACAATTAGCACTGCCGGCCTAGTTCCGCAGCTGTATCGTCTGGCGAAGGACTGTAATGTGGCGCTTGCGGTCTCCTTGCACGCGCCATCGGATACACTGCGGGACGTGCTCGTGCCGATCAATCGCCGCCACCCGATCGGTGAACTCCTCCAGGCCTGTTGGCAATACGCGGCGTCTCGCGCCTCTCGTCAGATCACGTTCGAGTACGTTATGCTGCGCGACGTCAACGATTCCCTTCGGGACGCTCGCCGGCTAGCCGGTCTGCTCCGGAAACGGCCGGCCAAGGTCAATCTCATTCCGTTCAATAGCTTTCCCGGTACGCGCTATCAATGTTCCACGCCAGAATCGATCGAGAACTTTTGCCACGAACTGAGGTCTGCTGGAATAGTCGCTACAATACGGCGGAAGCGGGGCGACGACATTGCCGCCGCCTGTGGGCAGCTAGCAGGCCAGGTAACAGATCGCACCCGGGTACGGCTCGGAGCGAAAACATTCAGGTCCGTTCGTTTATGAAAAAATTCGCAGTAATCGTGCTGATCGGCCTGTTGTGCCAGGGGTGCATTTCCACGACGACGTCCTCGGTGCCAGCACTGAACAGCGAGGACGCCGCGATCGCGAACCTGAACCTGGGGGTTGGTTACCTCGGGCAGGGTCGCACGGAGTTGGCGGTAGAAATACTCGAGCGGGCATTGAGTTTCGACCCGCGCCTTGCCGACGCGCACAGTTCGCTCGCCGTGGCCTATGATCAACTGGGTCTGGCAGACCTAGCAGAAGACCATTATCGAAGGGCGACCCAACTCGAATCCGATAACCCGAACGCGGCGAACAGTTACGCGGTTTTCTTGTGCCGTCACGATCGTTGGAATAATGCGGAGAGGTATTTTCGACGGGCGGCCAATAATCCGAGTTACATGACGCCGGCTGCTGCGCTGGCGAATGCCGGTGTGTGTGCCCGCGCCGCTGGCGAGCTGGAGATAGCGAAGCGCTACTTTCGCGATGCGTTGGGCAAAGATCCCGCGTATCCCGACGCGCTATTTCATATGACCGATCTCGCTTACCTGGACGAGAATTTCCTGCAGGCGCGGGCGTTCATGCAACGCTATTTGGCATCCGCGGATGCCAGTCCTGAGATGTACTGGCTGTGCTTCCAGATCGAACAGGAGCTCGATAGCTCGGCCCAGGCGCAAAGTTGCGCGACACGGCTTAGGGAGCAGTTCCCCAATTCCGAACAGGCTTCACTATTATTCCGGCTCGAGCGTGATGAATCACCATGACGATCAAGCTGTGGATGAGGAGAGCCCCAGCGGGGAGACCTCATCCGTAGGGCAGGAGCTTAAAGCGGCCCGCGAGGCGTTGGATCTACCCATCAAGCAGCTTGCCGGCGACCTACGTATCGATCCCCACTATCTCGTCGCACTGGAGGAGAACGATTTCGCTGCGTTCTCGGCACCCGTATTTGCCAAGGGCTACCTGAAGCAGTACGCGACTCGCCTCGGTCTCGATGAGAAAGCGCTGCGCGCCGATTACGATCGCCAGGTCGGAACACACGAGTTGCCGATGCTGCGTACTCCGGCCTTCCGATCTATCGCCGATCAACAGCAAACGCGGTGGTTGATCGCGATCTCGGCGATCGTGTTCGTTGTGGCGGCGATATTGATCTGGTGGTTCAGTACCCCCGAGCCTGCAGCGCCTGTCGTTCGGCAGCCGGCTGCGACTATCCCCGTGGCCGAGCCTGCGTCGACTACAGCCGAGCTTGAGGAAGCTGTCGCGGCACAGCCTGTGCCGCCAGAGCCCTTGAGCTCCGGCGACCCGACTGCGCAGGTGGAGATCAACTTCCGCGAGGAGTCTTGGGTGGAGGTAGTCGATGCGCGAGGTGAGCGCCTGTTCTATGGGCTCGGTGGCGCCGGAGATCGGACACGATTCGTCGCAGCGCTGCCGCTGTCCATCGTTCTCGGGAATGCCGACGGCGTCGAACTATTTGTCGACGAGAAGCGGTATTCGATTCCCGTAAACAGCCGCCAGCGTGATCCCGCGCGATTTGTGATCCCCGAGCCCAGCGACTGACGCGTTGTGGCGAAGCTCGTCCAGCCTATCCGCGGAATGAATGACATCCTGCCGGAACAGAGTCCCGGCTGGGCGGCAGTGGAATCCGCTGCGGCAACCATATTCGATGCCTACGGCTACCGACGTATCCGGATCCCCGTTCTGGAGAGAACCGAGCTCTACCGGCGCTCCATCGGCGAGTCGACCGATATCGTCGAGAAGGAGATGTACTCATTCGACGATCGTAATGGGGACAATCTGACACTGCGCCCGGAAGCCACGGCCGGGATTGTCAGGGCCGGACTGAGTCACGGGTTGTTTCATCACCAGCAGCAAAAACTCTGGTGCAGTGGCCCGATGTTTCGCTACGAGAAGCCGCAGAAAGGGCGCTATCGGCAGTTTCATCAGCTCAGCCTGGAGGCTGTGGGTTTCGCCGGTCCGGAGATCGATGCAGAACTCATCGTCATGTCGGCACGACTCTGGGAGCGGCTGGATCTTAAGAGCCCGACGCTGGAGCTGAACTCCCTCGGAACGCCCGCATCGAGAAGCCACTATCGTGAAGCTTTGGTCGATTACTTCGCCAAATCCCGGGATATCCTGGATGCAGACAGCCTGCGCCGTCTGCAGACGAATCCGCTACGCATTCTGGATAGCAAGAACCCGGCGCTTCACGAGCTCATTGCGGCGGCCCCCGAGCTAAGTGATTACCTGGATCCGGAGTCACGCGACCATTTCGATCAGCTCAAGCATCTATTGGATGATGTCGGTCTCACTTACGTGCTGAATCCACGTCTCGTCA
>SMWC01000130.1 GCA_004357505.1 Gammaproteobacteria bacterium
GCGGCCGCCAGAAAGTTCGGCCAAAACTCCGACTCCACGATTACGATCAGGCGCGGGTCGAATAACGTAAGAAAACGGGCAACGATGAAGGTAAGATCCAACGGAAAGAAAATCACGCGGTGCTTCGGATAGGCCTGCCGGGCAGCTGCCAAGCCAGTGGAGGAATACGCTGAGATAACGAGTGGCGTAGCCGGCATATCCTTTTCGAGAAGATCCACGAGCGGCTTGAGTAATGAGATCTCCCCGGCCGAAGCGCCGTGCAGCCAGATGGCGTTCTGCAAGCCGGGGCCCAGGCCTCGGCCAAAGCGCATCAGGAGCCCATGCCTGTCCCCACGCACAATTAGACGATAGGCCAACCACGGCAAAGCCAAAACGGTGGCGGCGAGGTAGGCTAGGTTTAGCAGTAGCCCCATACGATAAGCGACGTAACCCCCTGCAGGGCGAGGTCAGACAGCGCTATTCTAATGCTATTCGGGACGCTGGGGGGCAGCTAGTGGTCCAACGACGTTATATCGATGGGCCACTAGGTACCCATGACCAGGAATTCTTTCGAAGTGCCAGTGTCGTCCGCCAGTGAGAGCCGGGGCGAGTAGTCATCTACCCAGGCAATGACCAGATCACTCGGCATCGGTTTGGCGATTCCAAATCCCTGCGCCAACTCACAACCGAGATTTCGAACCATGGCAATACTTTCATCGCTGTCGACCCCTTCCGCAACGACCCGCATGTCAAGCGCATGGGCAAGATCGATGACGGCTTTCACGATCTTTTGATCCGTTTGATCGACGTGAATGGTCTCGATAAATGTCTTGTCTAGCTTGAGTTCTGTGGCCGGCACCAGCTTCAGATAGTTCAACGAAGAATAGCCCTTGCCGAAGTCATCGATGGCGAGATCGACGTCTAGCTCGCGAACCTTGTGTAGGTTCGACAGAGATTCCCTATCGTCCTGTAGCAAGCTGTCCTCGGTCAGTTCGATTGCGAGTCGGATGTTTAGTTTCGCCAGCTTGTCTCTCAATGCCGTCAGACGATCGAAAAACTCGGAGTGATTCACCGCCTGGGGCGCGACATTAACAGCCATGCCAAACGGCTCGTCGAAGCGCCGCCATGCTTGAACCGCTTCGCAAACCTTATCGAATACAACCCAGGTTAACTGCGCAATCATTCCACAGCGTTCCGCCAGCGGAATGAATTCCTCCGGTGACACGGTTTTGCCGCCCGGAGTTTTCCAGCGAGCGAGCGCTTCGACACCACAGACTTTGTGTCGCAGGAGATCTACTTTGGGCTGATAGTAGACGTCTAGATCACTGGCGATGATTGCTCGCTTGAGGTCGCTTTCCAGTTTCCAGAGTGAGGCCTGCGCTTTGGTGTCATCGGGCTGGTAGACGTCGAAGGCCAGATCTCCGTCCCACGCGCTCTTTAGAGCGAGATCCGCGCGCCGAAAAAGACTGTTAGCGTCGGAAGCGTGTATCGGGTGCATGGCAACGCCCATTGCGACGTCGACCATAAAGCTTTCTTCATCCACCTGCATCTGGGGTTGGTGCTTCTCGGAAATTAGCGTAGCCACATCCGCAACCTCGGAAGTCGAGTCGGCAGTCACTAGAATGGCGAATCGGCGCCCCGATAAGCGAATGACGGGCGTCCCCTGAGGAACGATGCCCCGGAGCATCTCGGTGTACTCTGCGCAGAACTTGCGCGACTGCTCGCTGCCGAAAGTCGTGTTGATTCTGTTAAACGTGTCGATCTGACCGAGCAACAGGCCCGTGAGCCGCTCTGTCGGTTGACGGCTAAGGAATCTATCGATAAAGCGAATACTAGCGCTGACTCGCTTTCTCGATCGTTGGGGAATCTCGGCGGTCATCTCGCTGACTCATCCCTGGTCGAGACACAGATTCGCTAATTTGACCAGAATTCTCGCGAAATCGCTGTGAGGACCGTCACGCTCGACAAGCGCCTGACGGCAATGCAATAGCCAGCCTGACGCTGGCGATCCGAGGCCCAGGTTAAGGCAGCGTGATGTGAGTCGATCCGTGGGGGCCGAATAACACCCGGACGCGCTCACCGGGCGCAAACAATACATCCTGCGCTTGTACGACAGCGATCGTATCGCCGTTACTGTCCAGACGTACGGTGATCTCCAAACCATCCTCCGCGGTGAGTTTTTTCTCGATGGCCCCGCCCGCCACGGCGCCCGCCACGGCGCCCACGGCTCGTGCGACGCCCCGCGCAGCACCATCTCCCACGGTGCCGGCTACGGCGCGCCCGACTTCCGATCCACCCCACACACCAATGAACGATGCATCCCCTTCGATTGCTACGATTCGCGTCGCGACTACCTCACCGTACTCGACATCGTAGACCGTACGCGTCTCGTAGCGTGGATAGCTGTTACCCGATGCGCTGCGGGTCGCGCAGCCGCTGCACAAAACGAGGGCACATAGAGCTAGTACAAGCCTGGATCTCATAGGATGCTCCTTAGTCTTCATACCATAACGCAGGAAATCCGCCTCGGTTGACGTTTACTCCACACCAGGACCCGGGGCTCACGAATCGCTGACGTGAAGCCGGAGTGTGCCGATGACGGGCTCGCTCAGACTCGTGGCACGTAGCGCATAATCCACGGCTAGCGTCAGGCCGGCAACCGGTTCCCTGACCCAAACCCGTAGTGGCTGGGAATAGGCCTGCACGGTGGCGCCGCAGGGCACCGATTCGATCGTCGACTGTACGCGTATCTTGCGCTCAACCGTTTCGTCCGTCGGGTAACCCGCCGGGCGCTCCTTACTCACTACCCGGCGCGAGACGAATGTACTCGGATATCCCCAGGCCATCGACGTGCGGGAAATCCAGGGTCAAAAATGCATCGAACAAGTTTACGCCACCGATAACCGAGACGGTTTTTTGCTGAAGGCGTCAACCTGAAAGATGCGTACTCTGGGCATCGGCTATCCTTAAGTGCCGCTCAGGCGACCATATGCAGTGTGAGCCACTCGGCAACCAGTGCGGGCTTCGTCTCGCCTTCAATCTCGATCGTTACCTTGGCTTTCACCAACAGCTGGCCGGCGCGCTCTCGAACATCCGCAAGTTTCGCGACGGCACGGATCCGGTCATTGGCCTTGACGGGTGCGGCAAAACGCACCTTATCGAAGCCATAGTTAATCACCATTTTCGACCCCTCCAACGCGGGGGCGAAGTCCTGACAGAAACCCACGATCAAGGACAAGGTGAGCATACCGTGAGCGATTGTACCGCCGAAGCCAGCGGCCACTGCACGCTCGGGATCTACGTGAATGAATTGACGGTCCTCCGTCACATCGGCGAAGTTATCGATGCGTTTCTGATCGATGACAAACCACTCGGAAATTCCAAGCTCCTGGCCCACGAGTGCGAAGAGCTGTTCCTTCGTCATCGCCTTCGACATACTGCTCTCCATTAAGGGCGCGAACTCGTCATCAAGAGCACCGCATCAAAATAATCGATCGCTAGCATACTTGAGAATCGAATCAACTTCGCGGCGCGGACGACTTCGATATCAGCCTTCAGCGCCTCGGACTGAACCACTGCAACCAGGTAATCCCGCAAATCGGCTTCGTCAGCCTACCCACCACCGATGTGTTACGCGAGGCATCAGGCATCCTATAATCGCCGCATGACGAAACTCGTAAGGCCTTTTGCAGCGCTGCGACCAGTGGCTGAGCATGCCGCGGCGGTCATCGCACCCCCATATGATGTGGTCAGCACAGCGGAGGCCCGCAAGCTGGTCACCGGACGGCCGAATAGTTTCTTGCGTATCTCGCGGCCCGAGATCGATTTTCCCTCGGCGACCAGCGCCTACTCGGAGGCCGTTTACGCTAGAGGCGCGGAGAATCTTAAACGCTTGATAGCGCTCGGACTTCTGATCCGGGATCCAGTCCCGAGCTATTACGCCTACCGCATGCGGATGGGTGATCACGAACAAACCGGCGTCGCCCTGACAGCCTCTGTCGCGGCTTATGACGCCAATCGTGTTCGTCGACATGAGCGCACGCGACCCGATAAGGAGGCTGACCGCGTGCGCAATATCACCAGCCTCAACGCACAGACGGGACCGGTACTCAGTGTCTACAGGGCCAACGGCACCATCAAGGCCCTGCTGGAGAAGATCACGCAAGAGGCTCCCATCCTCAACGTGACCGGGCAACATGAAGTCGCCCATACGTTGTGGCGAATCGACCAACCCGATCTCGTCGACTCCGTATCCGACGCTTTCAACGCCATGGACGCGATCTATATCGCCGACGGCCATCATCGGTCCGCAGCGGCATCTAGAGTTGCCGCCGATCGCTCTACGGCAAGCTCCGCGGCTCCGCCACGCAGCGCCGACTTTTTCCTTACTGTGGTCTTCCCTCACGATGAAATGAATATTCTTGACTACAACCGGATAGTCAGAGATCTCAACGGCCTTTCTGCGCAACAATTGCTGGAACGCTTGAGTGAAAAATTCGACATCAAGGACGATACAGGCCCTGTCAAACCCCACAATCCGGGTTGCTTCGGCATGTATGCCGACGGGAGATGGCTCCACCTCACGCTACACGCCGAACTGATACCCGAGCAAGACCCGGTTGGCGGGTTGGATGTGAGCCTCTTACAGGACCAACTGCTCGCGCCTATTCTTGGCGTCGGAGATCCAAGTCTCGACCCGCGCCTCGAGTTCGTCGGCGGCATCCGTGGCCTGGATGTGCTGCAACAGCGAGTGGACAACGGCGACGCGGCGGTCGCATTCGTACTTTATCCCACGAGCATGGAGCAGTTGATGGCCGTAGCCGATGCCGAACAGCTCATGCCGCCAAAATCTACATGGTTTGAGCCCAAGCTTGCCGACGGCCTACTGACTTACGTATTGGATTGAAATCGAGAGCGAGACCATCAGCGCGCCAGTTTTCGGCAGCGGGTATGATGGCATGATGAGATTGATCACCGCATTGCTGCTGGTCTTGGTAGGTGTTAGCCGGGTCTACGCCCTGGCGCCGGCAATCGGAACGCTACTCGTCGCAACCGACGAGCTACGAGACCCGAGATTTGCCGAGACCGTCATATTGTTGCTGCACTACGGCGCGGACGGCGCCGTCGGCGTTGCCATCAACCGTCCGACATGGGTCGAGGCGGCCGAGGCGTTCCCGGGCAATCCGTTCCTGGACGATTACACGGGCCGCATCTACTTCGGCGGCCCGGTCGCGCCGGCCAGTCTCGTCACGCTCGTCAGAATCTCTGATATAGGCGAGCTGCAATTGGAACCGATCCTCGACGATGTTTATTTCGGCTCAGATCCGAACCAATTGGGCCCAACGATCGTCGCTAACACCGAGCAGGCATTACACCTGTACGCCGGTCACGCGAGTTGGGAGGGTGGCCAGCTCGAGCGTGAAATCACGGCCGGTAGTTGGCGGGTCGTAGCAGCAACCGCGGAACACGTATTCACCACTGAACCCTTAGACCTTTGGCTCGAGCTATATGCGCCCCAGGTAGAGATGACGGTCTATCGGCCGGACGATCGCCCACATCTTGCGTCGCGCTGAGCCCAGACACAGCGAACCTTGAGGTACGCCTACTACTCGAAACTCAGAGCCAGAAACAAGGCTACTTATCGTCGCAGCGATGAGATCGAATCGCTTGTATTGACCGGCGCGAAAAAACTGCGACCTATCGTCAGGCGGCTCGAAAAATCCCTGGCAGCCGAAGATCGCGATGCGATTGAGCGGACGGTACGGCAGCTCACGAAGGAGCTGCTTGATAATTTATGCATCCGTCCGGTCACCGTGAAAGTATTCGCCGCACGCCCGAGCGACGATTGGGGTGA
>SMWC01000131.1 GCA_004357505.1 Gammaproteobacteria bacterium
CGGAGAGCGATGCGTCGGCGACACGCGCCACGCCGGCCGGTCTGGCTACCATCGTCTCGGTCCAGCCGATCACAGGCGACTGGGGGGCACTCTTAAAATCGATCGAACTTCACGGGGCAGCACGCCAACTCGCCGAGCACTGCACGCTCAAGGAGCAGTCTGGCAACCGCATCGCGTTGGTGTTGGCGGAAGATTGTGCGCATCTGAACACCGCACAAGTCAAGGGGCGGCTCGAAACGGCGCTTGGCGAACACCTGGGTCAGCGGCTGAAGCTCGAGATTGTTGCTGGGAAGCCGCCTGTTGCAACGCCGGCGCAGATTCGCGAAGCGGGTGAGGATCGGCGCATGCGCAAAGCACGTGCTGCGATCGAGCAGGACCCGAATGTCAAGGCCGTTCAGGCCGCTTTTGATGCTGTGGTCGAAGTGGACAGTATTCGGCCCACGGAGAAATGATTTGTATCTAGTCAGCTCCTTCGAGTTTCAGTTCACGAAGGAAGAGCGAAAAAAGTAATGAATCGGCGAAATCACCTATGTACGGATTTCTGAACGGGTTGGATCTGTCGTTAGCAGCGGTATCGAGAGAGCTGAGGAGAGCCGCCAGCCGGGACGGTACTTGAGTTCGGCCCGCGTGCTACAGCCGGAACAGATATTCTTGCATGCCGTTACTGAGCAGACGCACGCGTTCGATCGTGTATTCTGGCATGCACAAGCGCAGATCTTCAGGCGAGTAACATGGCGCAGTGCGTACAGGTTCCGATGTAGACAGGTTCAGCAGATGCCCCTCGTCGATTGGCGCGAACTGTCCCGGTCGCTGCTGCATAAGGCGCTCCGAATAGACGATCAGCGCGTGCACGTAAGCGCCTGGACGGCATCTTACCGCGATGCTGGCCATCAGTGCCGTCAGTGCGCCGCGCTCCAGGTAATTCAGGAAGTCCCAACAGAACACGATGTCGGTCGGTTCTGGGCGTTGGGCAGGTAACAGTGCTTCAGCGAGGTTGGCCAAACAAACCGAATCGCCCACGTCGATTAGCGTGTGGACAGCGTCGGCCAGATCTGCAATGTCTAGCCGACAACGGCAGCGGTTCAACAGTGCGAGAATTTGCGGGCGTGCGACACCGAGATCGAGAATGACCCAGCGCTGATCCTCGGCAAGCCGTTCGATCAGCGAGCGAAACAGCGGCGCGTTGATCGTCGTCGGTATCTCACGCTTAATCTGCGCGGTAGCTGCGCCCAGCGGATCGCTAGAACGGTAGGCTCGCATCGAAGAACAGGTTGGCTAGTGCGCCGGCTCCGGCTTGGATTTCTTATCGCTGATGATGCTCTGTACCGCACGCGGATTTTCTGGGGTCGGATTGTCGACGGCCGTAGTGGCGGCCTGCTTCGGACCGATGGACCGACCGGCGTCGCGTGCCGACGCTTGTGCTCTGTGCTTCTTGCCAAGCGTGGCTTCAACTGTTTCCGGGTCCATGTCGATCGAACCTTTGAAGCGTGCGCCCTCATCCAAATTGACACGCGTAGCAACGACGTTACCCTTGACGCGAGCACTTGAGTGGATGTTGACACACCCGGAGGCGTACAGGTCGCCATTCACTTCGCCGTCGACCGTGACCGATTCTGCATAGACATCGGCTTTGATCCGGCCCTTCGTGCCGATCGTCAGGCTATGATTCAGCAACCGGATCGTGCCCGTGATTTCGCCTTCTATCCGCAGATCTTCCTCGCCGCGCACGTCGCCGTCGATTCTGATCGATTGGCCGATCACGGCAACTTCCCGGGGTTGGGCGTGACTGCCGGTCTGATGGTCGCGATCCTGTCGCGACAGTTTATCCGGGGTTGTAGGTACCTTATTATTCTTGCCTAACTCGAACATTGGAGTCCCCTTCTTCTTTTCTTTTAGTGACTTATCGCTGGCATCTAGCCTGATACATGAATCTTAGACAAAACGTCGCTGAATTGCGACGGTGCACCAGACATAAGGAACTAGAGCTTGCTGCAAACCAGGCCCCAACTATCTCTTCGAGGCGGTCATTCTTGCGACTTCTGCCACTGAGTCTCGGCGTTCAAGCCACGGTTCCGGCGAAAATCCGCTCTATTTCTTCAAAGCTGCCGTCCAACCTAGCCTCTGCAACCCGCCGCGAAGCCCTTAAATTCAGCGACTTGACAGTGTCACTTATGGCGCGAAGAGCGATGTTTTGAGCGGGATACTGGTAATACATACAGTAGGATAATTTAGCAGCCCACTAGGACTTTTCTTGTGGGTTATGTTTAAAACGACCCGACTCCTACCAAATCGGAGTCAAACTGATCGGCACGACAAAAATGGACCCAGAGCCATCGCGATGCCGAGCAAAAATTCTAAAAAGGCTAATCGGTCTATCCTTTACCGTAAGAAGCCCGCCAACGGACCTAGGCTGGATTTGTCCTTGTACAGCGTAGAGGGCTATTCGAACTGGCTGGAAAAGGTCCAAAAAGTCAGTAAACGCAACCGCACTTACTCATAGCGTGGAACGTCTGAAGAGTTCGCCATTCAGTAGCCCCCCCTCCCAAGAGTGACGCGAAGGCCCCGAAGCCGTTCGCGGCTGCGGGGCCCACAGTTTCGTATGCCAGACTTTGTCCGACAGCGCACTCTCGGTTATCGAATACGGCAAATTCTCTACGCATAGTTTCCTACCCATGATTCCCCCTAAAGCAAAAAGCGGCCGGTGGGCCGCTTCTCTATTTAATTTACGAGGACGCGCGGGAGATCTGCTTGTCCCGGTTTCGAAACCCTTCCTCGGTTCCGCCGCCTTTCGGCGGGTTCCCCGCTGTCGAGTCCCAAAACCGTTATTGGTATTGGGCTACCCGAGGCATAGCACTTCGAGTGTTCCGAGTTCGTCAAAGTGTTCCTTTAGCTCGACCGATCGGCTTTCGCCAACCACTCTCACATCCAGCACTGCCGTTTGCGTCCACCGCCCCCAACACCGGTGAAGACTCGGATCTTCTACCGCAGGGCGGCTGTCAACAAGCAAGCTTGCCGACGCGAGGCCGAAGCCTCAACCTCAATCCTAATTATGTGATCTGAAGGCGCAAGTTATTTCGAAACCGTGACGTCGTAGAAGATCAGAGTTGCAAGCTATCGACCGAGTTCTACTCTTTACTTCGCGTAGCTTCCTAGGAGTCGGACCAAGGCACAGAGCAGAATGTGCGCAAACTCGTGGAGCGACATCCAAGAACATTGAGATAAAACTGAAAGTTACGCAGAACAACGCAGAATCAACAAGAAGAAGGTCACATGTGGTTAACCGATGGCTAATGATGGCCCCGTAACTCCTCACTATTCTGAATTTTGCCACCGGGAAGCCTCAATTCTAACAAGAGCAACAGGGTTGCTCAGACTGGGATCGGGTGCTCAGGGACCTTGGTCGCAGGGGCCGAAGAACTACGAGAGACTCGGGGATGATGATCGTCGACCGGTTGTTGGGAACGGCGAACCTTTCAAGCTCAAGTCGATTCGAAAAGAGCACTGGTCTGCTGGAGCAGATATCGAAGTTCGCGAACGATAGCTAAGAGCTAGCCTGAACGCGCTTCCGCTTCACGGTCTTGTAACGGCACCAACGTGACCTCGACACGGCGATTGAGTTCGCGGCCGGCGGCCGATTCGTCATCGCTGACCGGATGCGCTGCGCCAGCCGGCACTTCGATCACGCGCACCGCATCGACATTACGGGCTTGCAGGAAAGAGGCAAGACTCCTGACCCGCCGCGACGAGAGTTCCCGATTGTAGACGGCCGAGCCACGGCTGTCGGTATGACTGGCGATCTCAACCACCGATTGCTCGAACTCGTTGAGGATTGCGCTCACCGAATTGAGTGCCGCAAACACGGCCGGATCGATGTCCGCGGAGCCCATCGAGAAGATTGTCTGCACCGGCATGCGTACTGACAGGTAGTCACCGATACGCAAGACACGAAGATCTGTGCCCGCGAGTGCCCCACGTAAGCGTTCCTCCTGTCCGTCTAGGTAAGCATGAACCTCATCGGGGCTCACAGCGGCAATGCCTGCATCGAGCAGTTCGCGGAACTTGCGTTCCAGTGCTTCCTCAGCCGTGATAAGACCACTGATGGAGTAGATAGCGAGATCGATCTCGACTGCGGCAGCAGCAGGCTCTGACTCCGGCACTTCGAGTGTCGTACATGCCGCGAGCAGCCATGTTGCCGCCGTTCCGAAGCTCAAAAATCCGCTGATAGCACCTGTTTGCATGACTACTGTCGTCGTCGTGAAAACTATTAACAGCCCTTCTTTGGATGGCACTTTTTCGTGCCGCCCGAATCGCCACCACCATCATCGCTGCCGTCGGTTACTGTCACTTCGACCCAGGGGTTGCTCATGATTGACGTGTCCGCAGGGGTACCCGAGGCGATTCTATATCCGTAACGCGGGCCCGCTACCACTGTCGAATCGATAAGCGGTGGATCAGAGAGTGGCTCGAAAATCTGGAACGACTGACCTCCTACCCACGATCCCCCGTTGCGGCCCCTAGTCTTCCATTCACGTCTCTCGATTAAGTAGTAGGTGGCTCCCGCAACGGCTGTCCAGGACAACACAACCGTGCCATTCTCGCCGTCGGCTGCGATTAAGTTGGCCGGAGCGACAAGCTCCGGAGGCGGGTTTACTGGGGTTATTGGGAGCGGGCAAATGCCCGCAACGGCGTTATAGGCGTTCAGCACGCCGCCGGTCACGGTAATATTGAGCATCGCCGGGGCCTGTCGTGCCGAATCCAGCACGCGGTCGACGATGCTCCGTGCATCCGCCAAATTCGAACAGTTCGGGTCGTCCGGGGTAATATTCTGGTTCAACGCCAGCAACATCGCAACGACGCCCGTAACATGCGGGGCCGCCATCGACGTACCGCTGTTCCACCAGTAGTCATCAACGCCGCTGGTTAAGGGATCCCAATAAAGACTAGCAATATCGAGCCCAGGTGCGCCCAAGTCGACGCTCACGGTGCCGTAGTTGGAGAAGCTCGCGCGCTGGTCCAAGTTGGTGGTCGCGGCAACAGAGATGAGATTCCAAAGATGCGCTTCATTGGAGGACGACAGATCGAGATCGTAGGACGACGGATAATGGGGGAAGACGTCCGTATCCGTTCCGTTGTTTCCGGCCGCAGCGACGAAGATGTGATCCTTGTCGCCCGCAGCTTTGATCGCATCATAGAGAGACTGTGAATAGCCGCCACCACCCCAGCTGTTGTTCGAAACGGCCGCGTTATTGTTTACGGCATATTCCAGCGCCAGGATCGCGTTCGAGGTACTGCCGCCGTTCGGGCCGAGGAACCGCAGCACCATGATCTTGCAATTTCCGCACACGCCCGCGATGCCGATGTTATTGTTCTTTATGGCAGCGACAGTTCCCGCCGTGTGCGTACCGTGTCCGTTCTCGTCAGAGGGATCATTATCGTCGTCGAAGAAATCCCAACCATGGACGTCGTCGATAAAGCCGTTTTCGTCATTGTCCACCCCATCGCCCGGAGTCTCTCCGGGATTCGTCCAGATGTTATCCTCGAGGTCCTCATGATCGAGTTGCGTCCCCGTATCGATCACGGCGACTAGCGTGCTCGTGGATACCGTTTCGGCGTCCCAGGCCTGATGCATATCGATATCCGCTATGGGGTCTCCGTACACGGGATTCATGTTGGGAATGCCCTGGCCTGAGTTATCCAATCCCCATTGCAGATCGAAGTAGTCGTCGTTCGGTAGCGCCGTGATCGGCTGCACGATGTAATCCGGTTCGACGTACAAGACGTTTGGATTGTTCGAAAGAACGGCAATAGCCTCAGGGACATCAATCCCTGTCAGAACTAGCTCCAGCCCCGGCACGAGCCCGAGCACTCGGCCGCCCTGTGGAAGTAACGCACGACGTGCGACGTCACGGTCCACGGCTGCGGCGCCGGGTGCAAAGCGCACCAAGATTTGCCCTTCGACATAGGGTTGCGAGAGGTCCTGAGCGAGTAACGACGAAGCGAGGCAGAACCCTGCTGCGGGGATAAGTAAGAGCCTGAAGCGATTCATCTCGGGTCCTCTTTTATCTTGCAGTAATTATAATTATGTCAAGGCACATTCTCCTCCACAAGATCAAGATCGCCTTATGTTAAATAGGATAATCGCTATAGCATTGGCAGAGTTCGGCACGTTAACGCGAGTTACTTGCAACGCTCTGATTAGGCGCCGCTTTGCGGACGGACTCGCGAGTTTGGACGAGGAGGAGAGTCGATGAAGGTTAATCGGCCGGCGGCTTGCGGTTGCCCGCTGCAGTGTCCTGATGCGCGTTGACTCCGGTATTGACCTTACTGACAATAGGGTGACACGCTGCAGCCGAATGACGGTTCGATGTTATCTCCGCTGAAAGGATCATATGAATGTACACAACTCGCCTTATTTCGCTAGCAACCCTATTAGCATCGGCTCTTGCGATGACGGTGAGTGCAGCCGACGAGGAGCTGCCTTGGTACGGCTATAGCCTTGTCGATGAAGCGACGGCTCGATTAGTTTACGGCGTGACCAAGTCCTATGTCGTGAGTCTAGAAGACGGTAGCAGCCTTGAACGAAGAATCGGTTTTCAATGTAACGACGATCAGCCGATATTGACACTTGATCTGGATGAATTCCTGTCTGCGAGCTCGAGTGATTTCGAGTTGCTAATCTGGATTGACGATTACGAATCATTGACTCTCGACATGCGCGTCTGGAGTAACGGCACGAATGGTGGTTATTCGAGAATCAAAGTCGTGGCTTTGGAGCTATTCGAGCAGATGCGGGCGGGGAGACGGCTCTATTGGCGCCTGAGTAGAGCTGGCGGCGGAAACGACGGTACCTTTAGTCTGATCGGGTTTACCTCCGCATCCAGGGAATTTTCTGCGAACTGTTCTCTGTAGCGGACTCTCGTGCGTACAGCTGCGAGTACGCGGCTGTTACCGCGACCGCAAGTTTTGCGTACACCAGATCCCGGAGATACTCCGCTAGGCGCTCCTCGCCTTGTCGCGCAGGCTCCGGGTCTGGACGTTTCCTTTTACGGCAATACGGCGGTGATTTGGTCGATCGTGCCACCGACCGCACCCCCGAGCAACGTGAATGCTGTGATGACGGCGAGGCTGATCAACGCACCGGCTATCGCGTATTCAACCGTTGTGAGACCGCTATCGTCTGCGAAGAATCTATAGATTACCTGTTTCATTGTGGGTACCTCTATGCTTGGAATCATCGAATGACGGGGTGCTATCGCGTATCAATTACCAGAACCCCCCGACCCTACGTCGCATCGAAAACGCTCGACAATGGTTGAATAATTGTTCGAATGTTTTTATTCAACCGCAGCCTTTTTCTTCGATTGCAATGTAAGCGTACTTGTACGCGTTCGCGACCGATATTTACTAGGAGTATTTTGCGGACCGCTAGAAGTATCTTGCGGTCGTTGCGCTGACTTTACATAAGCTACCCGACTCGCTTCGGCGTCGCAGGATTTACAACTCTTAAGAATTGACGCATCTGGGGCGTGGTGGATGCGACTGATCTAACTCGTCGGCGTTGTCTTCTTCTATGGTATTCAACGAGATCCCAAGTTCTTCTTGACGCGCCCTGAAGTTTGCCGAGAGCTCTCAAGCTGGGGTAGTGACCGTTACCGGGTTCGAGCGTAACGAACGAATCTCGTGAATCTTTCTAGAGTTGCTATAACTATGTCGTCCGGTTTGTAGAGCCTTTTAATCGACAATAACACCGCGCGGTCCCGTAAGAAATGGACAAGCCCGATCTTCTCTGGATTAACCTAACGGTCTCACTCAAGGAAGCCGAGCTACCGGTCGGTTTCCAAGACTACTTCGATATTCGCTGTTGCGCGAATACGCTCGACCTGGATACGACGATCCACCGCCGTC
This sequence comes from Gammaproteobacteria bacterium, assembly GCA_004357505.1. Taxonomy (GTDB): domain Bacteria; phylum Pseudomonadota; class Gammaproteobacteria; order Steroidobacterales; family Rariloculaceae; genus SMWC01. The sequence continues at coordinate 7,906 of SMWC01000131.1, forward strand.
CACCGCAGGTTCTCTGCTTCGATTTTGATTATCCGGACAGAGCAGGATTACGTTTGTTATTAGACACCAAGCGTACTCACCCGTCGCTGCCGATCATCATGTTGACGTTACAGCACTCCGAGGTGCTGGCAATCTGGGCGTTTCGGTCTAAGGTCTGGGATTACCTGGTGAAGCCCGTCCCCCGCTCTGAGACCGATCGATGCCTGAGCACATTCTTGACGATGAAGCGCCACGGCCGGACTCAGCGGCAGCGAGTTCCTGCGATACACCGCTACAGACTTCCGGAGGAAGTCTCGATCCGCAAGAGAGAGCCTGACTCAATGCTCGGTCCGGCCATTTACTATGTAGAGAAATACTACCGCTCCAAGTTTCGCATCGAGAAC